>NZ_JARAYQ010000219.1:0-14180 GCF_033794505.1 Streptomyces sp. MB09-01
CCGTACCTCCCCGCGACAGGGCCGACACCCCCTGGCGCTCGGAAGGCGCCCCGCCCACGCCTCCGCCGAAGAAGAGGATGCCGGGCGGCTGGAGGGGACTGATCCTCGCCGCCCTGATCGTCTACCTGGTGACCAACCTGGTGCTGTCCTTCTTCAACGAGGGGGACGAGCCGACCATCTCGTACACCGAATTCAGCAAGCAGGTGGCCGGCGGCAACGTCTCGAAGATCTACGCCAAGGGCGATGCGATCCAGGGCGAGCTGAAGGCCGAGCAGCCGCTGCCCGACGGGGACAAGGGGGACTACACCAAATTCGTCACCCAGCGCCCGGCCTTCGCCGACGACGATCTGTGGGCCGACCTCACCAAGCAGAACGTGACCGTGACGGCCTCCCCCGTCGTCGTGCAGCGCAGCTTCCTCGCCAACCTGCTGCTCTCCCTCGCCCCGATGCTCCTGCTGGTCCTGCTGTGGGTGGTCATCGCCCGCCGGATGGGCGGGGGGATGGGCGGCATGGGCGCCCTCGGCCGCAAGGCCCCGCCCAAGCCGGTGGAACTGGAGACGGGCGCCAAGCGCACCACCTTCGCGGACGTGGCCGGCATCGACGAGGTCGAGGGCGAGCTCAACGACGTCGTCGACTTCCTCAAGAACCCGCAGGCCTACCGGAGGCTGGGCGCCCGGATGCCCGGTGGGGTCCTCCTGGCCGGCCCGCCCGGCACCGGCAAGACCCTGCTCGCGCGGGCGGTCGCGGGCGAGGCCGGGGTGCCGTTCTTCTCCGCCTCCGCCTCCGAGTTCATCGAGATGATCGTCGGCGTCGGCGCCTCCCGGGTCCGCGAACTCTTCACCGAGGCGCGCAAGGTGGCTCCCGCGATCATCTTCATCGACGAGATCGACACCATCGGCCGGGTGCGCGGCGGCGGCGCGGCCATGGGCGGCCACGACGAACGCGAACAGACCCTGAACCAGATCCTCACCGAGATGGACGGCTTCTCCGGCTCGGAGGGCGTGGTCGTTCTCGCCGCCACCAACCGGGCCGACGTCCTGGACCCCGCCCTGACCCGCCCCGGCCGCTTCGACCGCACGGTGGCCGTCGCCCCGCCCGACCGGGCCGGCCGCGAGGCCATCCTGCGCATCCACACCCGGGACATCCCGCTCGACCCGGGCGTCGACCTCGCGCAGGTCGCCCGCACCACCCCCGGAATGACCGGCGCCGAACTGGCCAACCTCGCCAACGAGGCCGCGCTGCTGGCCGTCAAACGCCGGCAGGACCAGGTCACCCAGTCCGATCTGTCCGACGCCCTGGAGAAGGTCCAGCTCGGTGCGGAGCGGTCCCTGGTGATGCCGCTGGAGGAGCGCCGGCGCACCGCGTACCACGAGAGCGGCCACGCCCTCCTGGGCATGCTGCAGCCGGGCGCCGACCCGGTCCGCAAGATCACGATCGTGCCCCGGGGCCGCGCCCTCGGCGTCACCCTCTCGGCCCCGGACGCCGACCGGTACGCCTACACCGAGCCGTACCTGCGCGGCCGCGTCATCGGGGCGCTCGGCGGCATGGCGGCCGAGCACGTCGTCTACGACGTCATCACCACGGGCGCCGAGAACGACCTCGAACAGGTCACCAACATCGTCCGGGGGATGGTCGGCCGCTGGGGCATGAGCGACCGGGTCGGCAAGCTCACCGCCATCCCGTCCGACGGAGGTGGCCCCTACGGACTGTCCGCCGCCCCCGCCACCCTCGACGCGGTGGACCACGAGATGCGGCGGATCGTCGACGAGTGCTACGCGGAGGCCTGCCGCCTCCTGCGCGAACACCGCCCGCAGCTCGACGCCCTGGCCGAGGCCCTGCTCGCCAACGAGACCCTGGACGAGGCGGCCGCCTACGCCGCCGCCGGGATCACCCGCCTGACGAAGGGCCACGACACCGACTGACGCCGCGGCCGCACAGCCGCACAGCCGTGCAGTCGCATGGCCGCACAGCCGCACAGCCGTGCACTCGGATGGCCGTGCAGTCGTACGGCCGCCCGGCCGTTAGTCCACCCGGGCGATCACATACCGGAAGATGTTCGGCAGCCACACGGCGCCGTCGGACCGCTCGAACGGGTGAAGCGCCTCGGCCAGCTCCTTCTCCGCCAGCGCGGGGTCGGCCGCGCCGTCGTAGAGCCCGGTCGACAGCAGCCCGCGCACCGCGCTGTCCACGTCCGCGTACCCGAACGGGCAGAACACCCGCCCCGATCCGTCCGGTCTGAGCCCGGCCCCCTCCACCAGCGCGTCCAGGTCCCGCGGCGAGGGCCCGCCGCCCAGGACCGCGGGCACCGTGCAGCGCTCCGCCGGGCCCCAGTCGGCCAGCACCACCGCCCCGCCGCGGCGCACCGCGGGCAGGGCCGCGGCCAGGGTCGCCTCGGACGGCGAGAAGGCCAGCAGGGCGTCGTACGGGCGGGGCGCCGACGGCGGGGCCGCCAGTACCTCCAGCAGCCGCTCACGGGCCAGGGCCCGCCGGGCCGGATCCGCCTCCACGCCCGTGGCCACGGCTCCCCGCCCGGCCGCGAGCAGCAGGGCCAGGCCGGCCCCGCAGCCGAGGTCGAGCAGCCGGTCACCCGGCCCGACCTCCAGCCGGTCGTAGACCGCCTCGTACAGCGGTACCAGCATCCGTTCCTGGATCTCCGCCCAGTCCCGGGCGACGAGCGTCGCCGTCGGCGTCGGTGTCATCGAAGAGCGCTCCTGATTCCGTGTCGCCCCCTTGCCCCCGTTGCCAGAGAACTCCCCATTCGCCCCCGCGTCCAGAGGAGCGCGGCACCCGATTCACGCATCGCGTGCCCGGCGCCGTACGATTCGCGGCATGGCAAAGGCACCCGTTCTCACCCCGCAGGCGGAGGATTTCCCCCGCTGGTACCAGGATCTGATCAACAAGGCCGAGCTGGCCGACAACGGTCCGGTCCGCGGCACCATGGTCATCCGACCGTACGGCTACGGCCTGTGGGAGCGGATGCAGCAGGAGATGGACGCGCGCATCAAGGACGCGGGCGCCCAGAACGCGTACTTCCCGCTCTTCATCCCGCAGTCGTACCTGACGAAGGAAGCCGAGCACGTCGAGGGCTTCGCCCCCGAGCTGGCGGTCGTCACGCACGGCGGCGGCAAGGAGCTGGAAGAGCCGGTCGTCGTCCGGCCCACCTCCGAGACGATCATCAACGACTACTTCTCCAAGTGGGTCCAGAGCTACCGCGACCTGCCCCTGCTGATCAACCAGTGGGCCAACGTGGTCCGCTGGGAGATGCGCCCGCGCGTGTTCCTCCGTACGAGCGAGTTCCTCTGGCAGGAGGGCCACACCGCCCACGCCACCTACGAGGACGCCCGCGACTACGCCGCCCGCATCCACACGGACGTCTACGGCGACTTCATGACGAACGTGCTCGGCATCGACGTCGTGCTCGGCCGCAAGACCGCCAAGGAGCGCTTCGCCGGCGCCATCAACACCCTCACCCTCGAGGGCATGATGGGCGACGGCAAGGCCCTGCAGCTGGGCACGAGCCACGAGCTCGGCACCAACTTCGCCAAGGCCTTCAACACCCAGTACCTGTCGAAGGAAGGCAAGCAGGAGCTCGTCTGGCAGACCTCGTGGGGCGTCTCGACCCGCATGGTCGGCGGCCTGATCATGTCCCACGGCGACGACAACGGCCTCCGCGTCCCGCCGCGCCTCGCGCACGTCCAGGTCGTCGTCATGGCGATCAAGGGCGACGAGGCCGTCACCAAGGTCCGCGAGCTCGGCGCCCAGCTGAAGGCCGCCGGACTGCGCGTCCAGGTCGACGACCGCGTGGACACCCCCTTCGGCCGCCGCGCCGTGGACTGGGAGCTCAAGGGCGTACCGGTGCGCATCGAGATCGGCCCCCGCGACCTGGAGGCCGGCACCGCGATGCTGGCCCGCCGCATCCCGGGCGGGAAGACCCCGGTGCAGATCGACGCGCTCGCCGACCTGCTGCCCAAGGTGCTCGACGAGGACCAGGCGCAGCTGCTGCGCGAGTCCCGCGAGCGCCGCGAGTCCCGCACCTCCGACGTCTCGACCATCGAGGAGGCCGCCGAGGCCGCCATCGCCGGCGGCTGGGCGCGGATCCCGTGGGCGGACCTCGGTCCGGAGGGCGAGGCCAAGCTGGCCGAGCAGGCCGTCTCCGTGCGCTGCCTGATCGCCGAGGACGGGTCGGTCCCCGAGGCGGACGACGCTCCCGGTACCCTCGCGATCGTCGCGCGCTCGTACTGATCGGGCCCGAAGGCTCCTGTGCCCCGGCGTGCGGCTCGTGCCGCGCGCCGGGGCAGCTTCGTTCTTGGTCCTCGTTAAGTACCGACTCCTCCTGAGATCGACGCACCCGTCCTCGTCAGCACGCATGAGACTGAACTGACTGGTACGTGCAAAAAATTTGGAATGGCCCGGAATCGGAACACCCGGGCACCTCGGCTCGTTGTCACGACGTGAGCACGACACCACCTGTTCTCGCCGCAGAGCTGGCGCAGGCGTGGGCCGATATTCAGCGGCACCACCCCGAGCTGCCTGACCTTGCCGCGCCCGAGTCCCTGATCGGAGAGTCCTCGTCCGCCTGCGGCGCCGAGCTCTCCTTCGAGCGACTGCTGCACGAGGCAGTCCACGGCATCGCCGCCGCACGCGGGGTCCGAGACACCTCGCGCGCCGGCCGCTACCACAACCGCAGATTCCTCGCGATCGCCGAGGAACTGGGGCTGGACCACTCCGAGGAACCGCACGCCAGCAGCGGCTTCTCGCTCGTCACGCTCAATCCGGAGGCGAAGCGGCGCTACCGCCCCACCATCGAACGGCTGCAGCGCGCCCTGAAGGCGCACACCGCCGCCACCGCCGCCGACACCAAGCGCAGCTTCCGCGGACCGGCCGCCCGGCACGGCTCCTCCGGCGGCGGCGTGCGCGTCAAGGCGGTCTGCGACTGCGGGCGCAACGTGCGGGTGGTCCCCTCCGTGCTGGCCCAGGCGCCGATCGTGTGTGGCGGCTGCATGAAGCCCTTCCGCATCCCCGAAGTCGCCATCGCGGCGGCCTCCTGACCGCCCTCGCCGTCGCCACCGGGGCCACCGCCCCACGGCGAACCGGCCGCCCGGCCCTCGCCCCCACCGGGGCGACCGCCGCCGGCGCACACGCGGGCAGCCCGCACCGCCGCACCACCGGTGGGCCGTGCCCCGCGCCCCGCACCGCCGTCCTTGCGGTACCCCGTGCCCGCAGGGAGGGCGAGCCGCGGGCGTATGGCACAATGGCTAGCTGTACTCGACAGTCGCATAGGACCCCTCTCTCCTCCGGCTGACGCGTCCATCGGGCACCCGAGTACCGCAACCCCACGTGGCATCTCATGTGCCCAACCACGTCAAGTTCAGGAGACACCACTCCAGTGGCAGTCAAGATCAAGCTCAAGCGCCTCGGCAAGATTCGCCAGCCGCACTACCGCATCGTCGTCGCCGACGCCCGCACCCGCCGGGATGGTCGCGCGATCGAGGAGATCGGTATCTACCACCCGACCTACAACCCGTCGCGCATCGAGGTCAACGCCGAGCGTGCGCAGTACTGGCTGTCCGTCGGCGCCCAGCCCACCGAGGCTGTGCTCGCCATCCTGAAGCTGACCGGTGACTGGCAGGCCCACAAGGGTCTCCCCGCCCCCGCGCCGCTCCTGCAGCCGGAGACGAAGGAGAGCAAGCGTCGCTCCTTCGACGAGTTCGCCAAGGCCCTCGAGGGCATCGGCGAGGGCAAGGGCGAGGCCATCACGCAGAAGAAGAAGGCCGACAAGAAGGCGGACGAGGCTGAGGCCGCCGCCGAGTCGACCGAGGCCTGAGCATGCTCGAGGAGGCTCTTGAGCACCTCGTAAAGGGCATTGTGGACAACCCCGACGAAGTGCAGGTCGCCTCGCGCAACCTGCGCCGTGGGCAGGTGCTCGAGGTCCGGGTTCACCCCGACGACCTCGGCAAGGTGATCGGCCGCAACGGCCGCACCGCACGTGCTCTGCGTACCGTCGTGGGCGCCATCGGCGGCCGTGGGATCCGCGTCGACCTCGTCGACGTGGACCAGGTCCGCTGAGTATTTGAATCACCGGCACGGGCCGGGGAGGGCATTCGTGCCCGCCCCGGCCCGTCGTCGTCTGAACAGGAGAGACACACAGTGGAGCTGGTAGTCGCGCGGATCGGCCGCGCCCACGGCATCAAGGGTGAGGTCACCGTCGAGGTGCGCACGGACGAGCCGGAGCTGCGGCTCAGCCCCGGCGCCGTGCTCAAGACGGAGCCCGCCACGGCGGGACCGCTGACCATCGAGACGGGCCGGGTGCACAGCGGCCGGCTGCTGCTCCGCTTCGCCGGCGTCAAGGACCGCACCGGGGCCGAGGCGCTGCGCAACATCCTGCTGATCGCCGAGGTGGACCCGGCGGAGCTGCCGGAGGAGGAGGACGAGTACTACGACCACCAGCTGATGGACCTGGACGTGGTACTGGAGGACGGCACCGAGATCGGCCGGATCACCGAGATCTCCCACCTGCCCTCGCAGGACCTCTTCATCGTCGAGCGGCCGGACGGCTCCGAGGTGATGATCCCCTTCGTCGAGGAGATCGTCGCCGAGATCGACCTGGAGGAGCAGCGCTGCGTCATCACCCCGCCGCCCGGGCTGATCGACGAGCGCGAGGCCGTCATCGACTCGAGCCGTGACGAGGACTCCGAGGGCTCCGGGGACGACGCCTGATGCGTCTCGACGTCGTCACGATCTTCCCCGAGTACCTGGAGCCGCTGAACGTCTCCCTCGTCGGCAAGGCCCGTGCTCGCGGGCAGCTCGACGTACACGTCCACGACCTGCGGGACTGGACGTACGACCGGCACAACACCGTCGACGACACCCCGTACGGCGGCGGTCCCGGCATGGTCATGAAGACCGAGCCGTGGGGCGAGGCCCTGGACGCGGCGCTGGCCGACGGCTACGAGGCGGGCGCGCACGGGCCCGTCATGGTCGTCCCCACGCCCAGCGGCCGCCCCTTCACCCAGGAACTGGCCGTCGAGCTCTCCGAGCGGCCGTGGCTGATCTTCACCCCGGCCCGGTACGAGGGCATCGACCGCCGGGTCATGGACGAGTACGCCACCCGCATGCCGGTGTACGAGGTCTCCATCGGCGACTACGTCCTGGCGGGCGGCGAGGCCGCCGTCCTGGTCGTCACCGAGGCCGTGGCCCGGCTGCTGCCCGGGGTGCTCGGCAACGCCGAATCGCACCGCGACGACTCCTTCGCGCCGGGCGAGATGGCCAACCTGCTGGAGGGGCCCGTCTACACCAAGCCCCCGCAGTGGCGCGGCCGGGACATCCCCGAGGTGCTGCTCAGCGGCCACCACGGGAAGATCGCCCGCTGGCGCCGGGACGAGGCCTTCCGCCGGACCGCGCAGAACCGTCCGGACCTGATCGAGCGCTGCGAGGCCTCCGCCTTCGACAAGAAGGACCGGGAGATCCTCTCCATCCTGGGCTGGACGCCGTCCGCGGACGGCCGATTTTGGCTCAGGCCCGAGGCCGTGGAAGAATAGGCGGCTGCTGTGTGCTCGCGGGCGCCCCTGCCACAGGGGGACCGTCGTCCGCCGAGTGTCGCGGCTCCCGAATTCTCTACGGAAACCCGCACCGGCGACCTGTGGCGTCGTGCGAAGAAAGCAGACGAACAACATGTCTCACCTGCTCGATGGCGTCAACGCCGCCGCGCTCCGCTCGGACGTCCCGGCCTTCCGCCCGGGTGACACGATCAACGTGCACGTCCGCGTGATCGAGGGCAACCGCTCCCGTATCCAGCAGTTCAAGGGCGTCGTCATCCGTCGCCAGGGCGCCGGGGTCTCCGAGACCTTCACCGTCCGCAAGGTCTCCTTCAGCGTCGGCGTGGAGCGTACCTTCCCGGTCCACTCCCCGATCTTCGAGAAGATCGAGCTCGTCACCCGCGGTGACGTGCGTCGTGCGAAGCTGTACTACCTCCGTGAGCTCCGCGGCAAGGCCGCGAAGATCAAGGAGAAGCGCGACAAGTAAGGTCGCCTCCGGCGTTCCGGGGCGGCCGGATAGGCTCGCCCCCGATGGACACCGAAGCACCTCACACGCAGCGCGGCCACTCTTCCCCCGGCGAGGGGGAGGAGCGGCCGCGTTTTGCGTTCTCCAGGACCGGGGAGCCGGCGGTGGGGAGGCGGGCGTCCGGGCGGCCCGCGAAGGGGCGGGCGCTGTCCCGGGGGCCCCTGACCTGGCGACGGGCCGGCGTGCTCGGTGTGATCTGCACCGTCTTCCTGCTGCTGTTCAGCAACTTCGTGGTCCAGCCCTTCCTGATCCCGAGCCGCTCCATGGAGCCGACGCTCCAGGTCGGGGACCGGGTGCTGGTCAACAAGCTGGCATACCGTTTCGGCGACCGGCCCAGCCGCGGGGACCTGGTGGTCTTCGACGGCACGGGCTCCTTCGTACGGGAACGCCCGGACGGCAATCCGGTCGGCGTGCTGCTGCACGGCGCGGCCTCGGCGCTCGGGCTCGCGGAGCCGTCCGACACCGACTTCGTGAAGCGGGTCGTGGGCGTCGGCGGGGACGACGTGGTGTGCTGCGACGCCGGCGGGCGGGTCCAGGTCAACGGCGTGCCGCTGGACGAGCCGTACCTGTATCCCGGTGACGCCCCCTCGAGGGTGCCGTTCCGGATCGTCGTACCCCTGGGGAGGCTGTGGGTGATGGGTGATCATCGTTCCCAGTCCCGGGACTCGCGGGACCACCTGGGGGAACCGGGCGGGGGGATGGTGCCGGTGGAGAACGTGATCGGGCGGGCCGACTGGATCGGCTGGCCGGTTTCGCGCTGGGGCGCCGTCGGCGGCGGTCATGGGTAGCCGCGGCCGGCCGCGCGGCGGACGGAAGCGGGAGCCCGAACCGGAGCCGGAGCCGACGCCCGTACCGGTGGTCGAGGGCGGCCGTGCCGAACGGCGCCGGACGGCCCGCAAGGTGCGCCGGCGCCGCCGCACGCGCCGCGCGGGCGAGCTGCCCCTGCTGGTCGGGGTGGCCCTGTGCATAGCCCTGCTGCTCAAGACCTTCCTGGTGCAGGCCTTCTTCATCCCGTCGGGCTCGATGGAGCAGACCATCCGCATCGGCGACCGGGTCCTCGTGGACAAGCTCACCCCGTGGTTCGGCTCCAAGGTCGAGCGCGGCGACGTCGTCGTGTTCAAGGACCCCGGCGGCTGGCTCAGGGGCGAGGCGGCCCGGCCCGCCCAGGATCCGGTCGGCGTCAAACAGATCAAGCAGGGCCTGACCTTCATCGGCCTGCTGCCCTCGGCCGACGAGCAGGACCTCATCAAGCGCGTCATCGGCGTGGGCGGGGACACCGTCAAGTGCTGCGACGGCAGGGGCCGGGTCACCGTCAACGGCTCGCCGCTGGACGAGCCGTACGTGAACCCGGGCAACGCCCCCTCGGACATCACCTTCGAGGTCGACGTGCCGCCCGGCCGGCTCTTCGTGATGGGCGACCACCGGGCGAATTCCTCGGACTCACGCTTCCACCTCGACGAGGCCTTCGAGGGCACCATCGCCGAGAACGGGGTCGTGGGCGAAGCCGTGGTGATCGCCTGGCCGTTCGGGCACTGGAAGCGACTGGAACAGCCCGCGACGTTCCGCATGGTGCCCGATCAGGCACGGAGTCAAGGACGCGGACGGCGTAGGCGCCGTCCGGGCGTGCCGTTCGCATAGTGTGTCTTCGGTCTCCCGCGCCTTAGGGAACTCCCGCTCGTTAAGGGAGGGGAGGGCCCGTGCCTGTTTCGGCCGGGCGGTGATCGCGAGTGAGGAGTGGATGTGGGGGATGTGGCGGTAGGCGCACGTTCCGGACGCGACGAGGGCGAGGAGCGGCCGGACGATGCAGTCGAGCGCGAGGCCGACGAGGACGGTACCGCGGCGCCCGCGCACCGCTCTTTCTGGAAGGAGCTTCCGCTCCTCATCGGCATCGCCCTGCTGCTGGCCCTGCTGATCAAGACCTTCCTGGTCCAGGCGTTCTCGATCCCGTCCGACTCGATGCAGGACACCCTGCAGCGCGGGGACCGGGTGCTGGTGGACAAGCTGACCCCGTGGTTCGGTTCCGAGCCGGAGCGCGGTGAGGTCGTGGTCTTCCACGACCCCGCGAACTGGCTCTCGGGGGAGCCCACTCCGGAGCCGAACCTCGTGCAGAAGGCCCTCAGCTGGATCGGCCTGATGCCGTCCGCCGAGGAGAAGGACCTGATCAAGCGGACGATCGCCATCGGCGGCGACACGGTCGAGTGCAAGAAGGGGGGACCGGTCGTCGTCAACGGCAAGGCGCTCGACGAGCCGTACATCTACCCCGGCAACACCGCGTGCGACGACGCCCCCTTCGGTCCGATCACCGTGCCCAAGGGCAAGATCTGGGTGATGGGCGACCACCGGCAGAACTCCCAGGACTCCCGCTACCACATGCAGGACCCCACCCAGGGCTTCGTGCCGGTCGACAAGGTCGTCGGCCGGGCCGTCGTGATCGCGTGGCCGATCACCCGCTGGTCGACCCTGCCGATCCCGGACACCTTCGACCAGCCGGGCATCGGCAACCAGGCCGCCGCGACCGCGCTCGGTCTCGGGGCCGCCGGGCTGGCGCCGGTCGGGCTGGGCCCGGCCGCAATGGGGCTCGTCGGGGCGGTTCCGCTCGTCATGTGGCGCAGGCAGAGGCTGACCACCGGTCGTACCGCCCGGTAGGGTGCCGCCCAGGTCGACGATCCCGGAAGTGTGGGGGCGCTGCAATGGGCGGAACACAGGCAATACGCAGTGGCAAGGATGGCCGCGGCGGTCCCGGCAATGTGCTGTCGGGACTCGCCGTGGCCATCGGCTTTGTGCTCTTCCTCGGCGGCTTCGTCTGGGGGGCGTTCCTCTACCAGCCCTACACGGTGCCGACCGACTCGATGATGCCGACCGTGCGGCCCGGGGACCGGGTGCTCGCGCAGCGCATCGACGGCGGGGAGGTGCGCCGCGGGGACGTCGTCGTCTTCACTGATTCCATGTGGAGCGATTCGCCCATGGTCAAGCGGGTCGTCGGCATCGGCGGCGACACCGTGAAGTGCTGCGGCGCGGGCGGCGAGCTGACGGTGAACGGCACGCCGCTGGACGAGCCGTACGCCGACACCACCCGGCCCGATACCGGTCTGGCCATGCCTCCGGGGCAGGCCCCGCCGCCCGGCACCCCCTTCGAGGTGACGGTCCCCGAGGGGAACCTCTTCCTGCTGGGCGACCGGCGGGCCGCCTCACTGGACTCCAGGGCCCACCTGCAGGAGGCCGGGCAGGGGACCGTGCCGAGGTCGGCCGTCAGCGCCCGCGTCGACGCCCTGGCCTGGCCTTCCGTGAAGATGCTGGAGCGTCCGGAGACGTACGCCGCCCTGCCCGGCGGGATCTCGCGGCCCGGGCCGCTGCGGCTCCAGCTGGCGGCGGTGGTGGCGGGCGCCGCCCTGGTCCTGCTGGGGGCCGCGTACGGGCCCGTGGCACGCATCCTGGGGCGCAGGCGGGGGCAGGAGCGGGCCGGTGTCAGCTGACCCGGCCGGTACCGGCCGCCGGAAGGTGTCGCGGGTGATCCTCCTGGACCCGGACGACCGGATCCTGCTGCTGCACGGCTTCGAGCCGGCGGACCCGTCGGACGACTGGTGGTTCACCCCGGGGGGCGGGCTGGAGGGCTCCGAGAGCCGGGAGCAGGCCGCGCTGCGCGAGCTGGCGGAGGAGACCGGGATCACAGAGGTGGAGCTGGGGCCGGTGCTGTGGCACCGCTACTGCTCGTTCCCCTTCGACGGGCGCCGCTGGGAGCAGGACGAGTGGTACTTCCTGGCGCGTACCAGCCAGACGGCGACCGAGATGGGCGGGTTCACCGAGCTGGAGCGGCGCAGCGTCACCGGAGCCAGGTGGTGGACCTCCGAGGAACTTCTCTCGGCCCATGAGACGGTGTACCCGACCAGACTCGCCGAGCTGCTCCGTACGCTGCTCGACGACGGTCCTCCGGGTGCGCCGGTGGTCCTGGCCCCGGAAATCGTTTAGGGGCGCATGGGCCTGGCGCACAATAGGGGGACGCACGGCTGAAGGGGAACATGCCATGAGTGCCGAGGACCTCGAAAAGTACGAGACCGAGATGGAGCTGAAGCTCTATCGGGAGTACCGCGACGTCGTCGGGCTGTTCAAGTATGTGATCGAGACCGAACGCCGTTTCTACCTCACCAACGACTACGAGATGCAGGTGCACTCGGTCCAGGGTGAGGTGTTCTTCGAGGTCTCGATGGCCGACGCGTGGGTCTGGGACATGTACCGGCCGGCCCGCTTCGTGAAGCAGGTCCGGGTGCTGACCTTCAAGGACGTGAACATCGAGGAGCTCAACAAGAGCGACCTCGAACTGCCCGGCAGCTGAGCCTCTTCACCTGAGCTTCTTCACCCGGGAGGGTGAGGAGGTTTTCCACAACGGCCGGCCTGTCCACCAAGATCCACAAGGGGGGCGGGGACGCGGGACCGTCGGTGCCGGAGGTGGTGCCGGATGAACGCGAAGGGCGTGGCACAGCAGGCGTTGGGGCGGTACGGCGAGGAACTCGCCGCACGGCGGCTGACCGAGGCCGGCATGACGGTGATCGCACGGAACTGGCGGTGCCGCGGCGGGGAGATCGACATCGTCGCGCGGGACGGGGACGCCCTCGTCGTGTGCGAGGTCAAGACCCGCCGGGCGGGTGACTTCGAGCATCCCATGGCCGCCGTGCGGCCCGCCAAGGCCGAGCGCTTACGGGGGCTCGCCGGGCGGTGGCTCGCCGACCACGGCGGACCGCCCCCGGGCGGCGTCCGCATCGACCTCGTCGGAGTCCTTCTGCCGCGGCGCGGTGCGCCCCTGGTGGAACACGTCAGGGGGGTGGCCTGATGGGGTTCGCTCGAGCCTGCTCGGTGGCCCTGATCGGCGTCGACGGGGTGGTGGTCGAGGTCCAGGCCGATCTGGAGCCCGGGGTCGCGGCCTTCACCCTGGTGGGGCTGCCGGACAAGACCCTGGTCGAGAGCCGGGACCGGGTGCGAGCGGCCGTGGTCAACTCGGGGGCGGCCTGGCCGCAGAAGAAGCTCACGGTCGGGCTCAGCCCGGCCTCCGTGCCGAAGTCCGGCGCCGGCTTCGACCTGGCCGTCGCCGCGGCGGTGCTCGGGGCGGCCGAGGTGGTCGACCCGGGGGCCATCGCCGACCTCGTCCTCATCGGGGAGCTGGGGCTGGACGGCCGGGTCCGTCCGGTCCGGGGGATCCTGCCGGCGGTCCTCGCCGCGATGGAGGCCGGATACCGGCAGGTGGTGGTGCCGCAGCAGTGCGCCGCCGAGGCCGCGCTCGTACCGGACGTCTCGGTGCTCGGCGTGCGCAGCCTGCGCCAGCTGATCGCCGTCCTGACCGGCGGGGCGGTCCCCGAGGCGGATCCGCCCGACCCGCCGGGGCGCCCCGATCCGATACTGGCCGGCCTGCTGGTCCCGGGTGCGGGGCTGGGCACGGGTCTCGCCCCGGGCCGCTCCGGCCGGGGGGACGCCGCGGACTTCCCCGACCTCGCCGACGTGGCCGGGCAGCACACGGCGCGCCGCGCCCTGGAGGTGGCGGCCGCCGGAGGGCACCACCTCTTCCTCAGCGGACCCCCGGGCGCGGGCAAGACGATGCTGGCCGAGCGGCTCCCCTGGATCCTGCCGCCGCTCACCCGGCAGGACTCCGTGGAGGTCACGGCCGTCCACTCGGTCGCGGGGATCCTCCCGCCCGGCGAACCGCTGGTCGCCCGGCCGCCGTACTGCGCACCGCACCATTCGGCGACCATGCAGTCCCTGGTGGGCGGCGGGACCGGGATCCCCAGGCCCGGAGCGGTCTCCCTGGCGCACCGCGGCGTGCTCTTCCTTGACGAGGCCGCGGAGTTCCACAGCCGGGCCCTGGACGCGCTGCGCCAGCCCCTCGAATCGGGACAGGTGGTCATCGCCCGGGCCGCGGGCGTGGTGAGGCTGCCGGCCCGGTTCCTGATGGTGCTCGCCGCGAACCCCTGCCCGTGCGGGCGCCACACCCTGTTGGGAGCCGGGTGCGAATGCCCGCCCTCGGTGATCCGGCGCTATCAGGCACGGCTGTCCGGGCCGCTGCTCGACCGGGTGGACCTGAGGGTGGAGGTGGAGCCCGTCACCCGGTCCGATCTGCTGGGGCGGGGCGGGCG
>NZ_JARAYQ010000021.1:0-60470 GCF_033794505.1 Streptomyces sp. MB09-01
CACCCGGCCCGCCCACCAGGCACGCGGCCGCACGTCTTGCGATCCGGACCAAGGAGCACGCAATGAGTCACGTACCCGAGCACATCCCGTTCGAGCTCAGCGGCACCGCCCTGCGCGACGCCATCGTGCAGTACGCCACGAACCCGATCTTCCTCGACAACACGGACTGGCAGAACCACGACAACCCGTACCGGCGCCAGCTGCGGCCGCAGGTGCTCCCGTACCTCGACTTCGACAAGGTGCCGGGCCGGGAGAACATCCTCGACTACACCAGCCTGGCCGTGCAGCGCCTGCTCACCTCCATATACGAGGCCGACCTGGTGTTCTTCCCCAAGTCCGGGCTCAAGGGCAAGGAGGAGGACTTCCGCGCGTTCTACAGCCCGGCCAACCGGGCGCTCGGCGAGCGGGTCCGCCCCGCCCTGGAGCGGTACGCCTTCGGCTTCCTCGACGACGAGGTCGAGACCTCGGGCAAGTGGACCAAGGCCAGCCTCGACAGCTACCTGGACTCCCTCGACATGGGCGGCGGCGAGGAGCGGACGCCGGTGGAGCAGGCCATCACCGGCTCCAGCGACCCCGAGCGCGCGGCGCGCATGTGGCTGGTGCAGTTCGCCGCCGACTTCCTCTCGGAGGCGTCGCCGATGATCCGCAATGTGCTCGGCTACTACGGACCCGTCCAGTCCGAGTGGTTCAAGGTCGTCATCGACGAGTACGGCTACGGCGTGCACGACACCAAGCACAGCACCCTGTTCGAGCGGACGCTGGAGTCCGTCGGCCTCCAGGCCGACCTCCACCGGTACTGGCAGTACTACCTCAACAGCAGCCTGCTGCTGAACAATTACTTCCACTACCTCGGCAAGAACCACGAGCTGTTCTTCCGCTACGTGGGCGCGCTGTTCTACACGGAGAGCTCGCTGGTCGACTTCTGTCAGCGCGCCGACCGGCTGCTGCACGGAGTCTTCGGCGACTCCGTCGACACCACGTACTTCACCGAGCACGTCCACATCGACCAGCACCACGGCCGCATGGCGCGCGAGAAGATCATCGCGCCGCTGATCGAGGCGCACGGCGAGGGGATCATCCCCGAGATCGTCCGGGGCATCGAGGAGTACCGGGTGCTCCTGGAGGTCGCCGACCAGGACTTCTGCGCGCAGATCGCCTGGATGGACGACCAGCCGGAGCTCAAGAAGCTGCACGGCCCCGTCTACGAGGCCATCCGGGAGGGGCGGGTGGAGGCCCCGGTGGCGCACCTGGTCGAGCCCTTCAACGAGCTGTCGAACACCCACTGCCACGAGGGCGACGAGCTCTGCCACATCGTCTCGGGCACGATGCGCTTCGAGAGCGGACTGGGCTCCTCGCTGACCCTTGAGGCCGGCGAGGGCGTCGTCATCCGGCGCAACCGGCTGCACGGCGCCGACATCCTGTCCGAGGAGTGCGTCTACGAGATCCACTCGGTGGGGGACTACCGCAAATGCCTGTAGTGAGCTTCCCCGTCGCCGGACGGGAGAACTGTGTGGTCGTCGCGGGCACCTCGTACGTGTACGCGACGGTCGACGGCCGGGGCTTCGTGATGAACGCGGAGTGCCCCCACCGGGGCGGCCCGCTGCACCTGGCCGGCGTGACACCGGACGCCTCCCGGCTCGTCTGCCCCTGGCACGACCGCAAGACGTCCGCGGCGCGGCTGCGCGCCGAGATCCCGGCGGTACGGGCCGGCAGCCGCGTCACCGCGGTCTTCCCCGACCGCCGGCCGGCCGGCCGACCGGCGGAATCCGGCCGGCCGTGCGGCGTGACGAGCCGCGAATACCGGCCCCTGTCGCCCGAGCTCGCCCGACCGGGAGCGGCGGTCTGACCCCTTCCGGCCAAGTCCGGGGCCGGTGCAACGCCCCGGGCCCGGCCGGTGTTCTACAGGTGATGGCGGGTGCGGGGCGGGGCCGTGAGGGGCCCGCACCGCACCTGCCGGACGCACGACGACGAACGAGGAGAGTGGACCATGGCGTGGGACGGGGACAAGCCCCTTCTGCTGTTGATCGGGAGCAGCGGCCGGCGCAGCAGGGAATTCATCCTGCGGACGGTGAGCCGGCGCTACGCGTTATGGCTCCTCCAGCCCGCACCGGTGAGCTGGGAGGACCCGTACGTGGTGGGGAGCACGGTCGTCGACAACACCGACCCGCACGCCCTGGTCGAGGCCGCCCGTCAGGTGGCCGCCGCGCACGAGGTGGCCGGGGTGTTCTGCTACGACGAGGGGCTGGTCACGCCCGCCGCCCACGTGGCGCAGGCGCTCGGGCTGCCGGGCAACTCCCCCGAGGCGGTCACCGCCTGCCGGGACAAGAACGCCACCCGGATCGCGCTGGACGCGGCCCGGGTCGCGCAGCCGGTCTCGATCGGCGTCCGCTCCCTGAGCGAGGCGCGGGCCGCGGCGGACAAGATCGGCTTCCCCGTCGTGGTGAAGCCGCGCGGCCTGGCCGGCGGGATGGGCGTGCGCAAGGCCGACGGCCCCGAGGACATGGAGAACGCCTACCGGGCCGCCGCCGGCGCCTCCTATCCCGGCGTGCCGGTCTTCGACGTGTCGGTCCTGGTGGAGGAGTACGCCGACGGCCCGGAGATCAGCGTCGACGCGGTCTTCTTCGACGGTGAGTGCGTGCCGCTCGTCGTGGCCCGCAAGCAGGTCGGCCTGGCGCCCTTCTTCGAGGAGACGGGTCACGAGGTCGACGGGGCCGACCCGCTGCTGACCGACCCCGAACTGCTGGAGGCACTGCGGGCCGCGCACGCCGCGCTCGGCTTCCACACGGGAGTCAGCCACACCGAGTTCCGCATCACCGCCGGCGGTCTGCGCCTGATGGAGGTCAACGCCCGTCTCGGCGGCGACATGATCCCCTACCTCGGGCACCTGGCCACCGGCGTCGACGTCGCGATGGCGGCGGCCGACACCGCCGCGGGCCGCACGCCGGACACCGCGGTGCAGCACCGCAAGGCCGCCGCGATCGCGTTCCTCTACCCCGACGAGGACGTCGAGATCGAGGCCGTGACCGTCCACGAGGACCGCTTCGGCCCCGATGTGCACAGCGCCGAGGCCATGGTCGACCCGGGTGCGGTGCTGCGCCTGCCGCCCCGCGGGTACATCTCCCGCTACGCCCGCGTGATCGCCCTGTCCGACTCCGTCGAGCAGGCGCGCGCCGCGCTGCTGCGCACCCCCGAGATCGTGGAAGTCGCCTCCCGGCCGGTGGAGGTGCCGGCTCCGTGAGCACCACCGGACAAGGCTCCCCGGAGGGGCGGAAGGCCGCGCGGCCTTCCGTCACCGAGACACTGAGGGGGATCCCCGGCCCGATCTGGCTGGTCCTGGTCGGCATGCTGATCAACCGGCTGGGCACCTTCCTCCAGATCTACCTGGTGCTCTACCTCACCGACAAGGGCTTCAGCACCTCCGCGGCCGCCTTCGCGCTCGGCGCGTACGGAGTGGGCTCGGTCGTCGGAGTCCTGGTCGGCGGTTCGGTCTCGGACCGGATCGGCTACGCGCGGACCATCGTCGGTTCCATGGCGTTCGCCAGCCTGCTCACCCTCAGCCTGGTCTACCTCGACACCCTGCCCCTGGTGATCGCGGTGGCCGCGGTGATCGGCGTGGTGGCCCAGGCCTACCGGCCCGCCTCCTCGGCGCTGCTGGTGGAAGCCACCCCCGAGGAACACCACGTGATGGTGTTCGCCGTCTACCGGATGGCGTTCAACCTCGGCACCACCGCGGGCCCGCTGATCGGCGCCCTGCTCATCACCTACTCGTACGACCTGATGTTCTACGCGGAGGCGGGCGCGCAGGCGGGCTTCGCCCTGCTCGCGCTGGTCCTGGTCCGCACCGGCACGACCGCCGGTTCCGCCGGGCCGAAGCCGGAGGAGGGCAGCCGGTCGTACGCGGCCGTGCTGCGGGACAAGCGCTACCTGCTGTTCCTGCTGGCGCTGTTCCTCAACGCCGTCGTCTACATCCAGCACACGTCCGCCCTGCCGCTCCAGCTCAAGTCCGACGGCCACGGCCCGACCTTCTACTCGGTCCTGCTGTCGCTGAACGCGGCCATGGTGATCTGCCTGGAGCTGCTGTTCACCAAGTACGTGCAGCACCTCCCGGCCCGGTTCGCGGTCGCCCTGGGCATCGGCCTGGTGGGCGTCGGGATGAACCTGTACGTGGCCGGCCCCGGCATGGCCATGTTCGTCGTCGCGACGGTGGTGTGGACGATCGGTGAGATCGTGGGCACCCCGACCGCCTCCGCCTGGCCCGGCCGGGTCGCCCCCGCACACCTGCGGGGCCGGTACATCGCCGCCTGCGCGTTCCCCATGCAGATCGGCTACGCGGTCGGCCCGGTGATCGGCATCGCCGCCTGGCAGGCGTCGGCGGCCTCCGTGTGGTGGTTGTGCGGCGGCCTGACCGCGGTGGCGGTCGTCGCCATCCTCTTCGGCATGGCCGAACCGCCCGCCGCCGAGAAGGAGCGGGCCGCCGGGTCCGATCCGGCCGACGCCCGTCCCGCCGAGCCGACCGGGGCGGCCTCCGGCCCGGCCGCACCGGCAACCGCAGAAACCCCCTGAGCCCCCTGCCTGCCCCGTATCCGGAAGTGAGCGAAGCTGCCCATGGCCTACGCAGACGGCATCGAGAAGTTCGTGGAGACCGTCGACGGCGCCCTGCCACCCGACTTCTACACCTACCCCGTCGAACGACAGCGCGCCCTGTACGACGCGCTGACCGAGGTACTGCCGATCCCGGTGCCCGAGGGGGTCAGCCACCGGGACGCAGCGGTCACCCACGGGGGCCGCACCGCCCGGATCCGCATCTACGAACCGGCCCGACGCACGGGCGACGCCGTGCTGTTCTACATACGCGGCGGCGGCTTCGTCATCGGCTCGCTCCACAGCCACCACAGCCTGGTCGCCGAACTCGCCGACCGTACGGGTCTGGTGGCGATCGCCCTGGACTTCGGCATGGCCCCGGAGAACCCGTACCCCGGGCCGCTGGAGGACTGCTACGCCGGACTCTGCGGAACCCTCGCCGACCTGCCCGCGCTCGGCCTCGACGGCATCGACCCCGAGGCCGCGGTGCTCTGCGGGGAGAGCTCGGGGGCCAACATGGCCGTGGTCCTCTCGATGATGGCGCGCGACCGGGGCGGCCCCCGGCTGCGCGGCCAGGCGGTGATCAGCCCCGTGCTGGACTTCACCCGCTGGCGGCACGGCGGCGAGGACGCCCCCCTGCTGTCCGGTGGCGAGATGGAGTTCTACACCGCCTGCTACTGCCCCGAGCCCGAACAGGCGGAGAACCCGTACGTCTCGCCGCTGCTGACCGGCGAGTTCCACGACCTGCCGCCCGCCTACGTGGTGGGCTGCGAGATGGACTCGCTGCGCGTCGACGCGGAGAAGTACACCGCCCGGCTGGAGCAGAACGGGACACCGGTGACGTACGTGATGGAGGAGGGCATGGTGCACGCTCCGGTGCGCGCCCGCCGCCTCAGCGAACCCGCCGGGGAGTTCTTCGCGCGCTACTGCGACGCCGTGGCCGCTCTGGCCGGAAAGGCGGCCGGCCGTGGCGGACGCTGAACGGGGGGCCGGCGCACCGCGGGGCAGCGGCCCCTGCGTGATCGTCGACCCCTACTCCTCGGGAGCCCTCTTCGCGGAGCCGCTGACCGAGCACGGCGTGCCGGTGGTGGCGGTGGTGACGGGCCCCCGCCCGCCGGAGGCCTACGCCTCCTCCTACCGGCCGCAGGACTTCGCCGAGACCATCGTGTACGAGGGGGACCTGGAGCCGGTCGTGGAGCGGCTGCGGGAGCTGGACCCGCGAGCCGTCCTGGCCGGCTGCGAGTCCGGGGTGGAACTGGCCGAGCGCCTCGCCCCGCGGGTGGTGCCCCACCGCAGCAACGTGCCCGAACTCGCGGCGGCCCGGCGGGACAAGAGCAGCATGGCGGCCGCCGTCGCGGCGGCCGGCCTGCCGGTCATCCCGCAGATCTGCACCGACGACGCCGAGGAGGTCGCGGCCTGGCTGGAGCGCGAGGGCCTGGCCGGCGCGGACCTGGTGGTCAAGCCGCCCAAGAGCGCCAGCACCGACGGCGTGATCAAACTGGCGGGCGGGAAGGACTGGCGGGCCGTCTTCGGCCGCCAGCTCGGCCGGACCAACCAGTTCGGCGAGACCGACGACCGGCTGATCGTGCAGAAGTTCGTCACCGGCACCGAGTACGTGATCGACACCTTCAGCCACGACGGGAAGCACGCCGTGGTCGACGTGTGCGCCTACCGCAAGGTCGACAACGGTCCGCACATGGCCGTCTACGACACCATGCGCTGGCTCCCCCCGGACGACCCGGCCATCCCGGGCCTCACGGAGTACGTCTTCGGCGTGCTGGACGCGGTGGGCCTGCGCTTCGGTTCGGCCCACGTCGAGGTGATGGGCACCGCTGACGGGCCGCTGCTCATCGAGCTCGGCGCCCGCCCCCACGGGGGCGGCCAGCCGCGCTTCAACCGCAACGCCACCGCCGACAGCCAGATCGACCGGACGGTGCGCTGGCTGACCGGGGGCGAACTTCCCCAGGGGTACGAGCTGCTGCTGCACCAGATGTGCGTCTTCCACATCGCGCCCCGCACCGGCACCGTCTCCGGCACGGCGGCCCTGGAGGCCCTCCGCGACCTCCCGAGCCACCACTTCTCGGTCCAGAGCCTGAAGGACGGCGACCACGTCCGCGCCACCCGGGACCTGGTCGACAGCCTCAACTTCGGGTTCGTGATCCTTGCCCACCCCGACGAGGAGCAGATCCGGCGCGACTACGAGGCGGTCCGGGCCGCGGAACGCCTCCTGTCCATCGAGGAGTAGAGATCAACACCGCCGCGTTCCTGGTGAGTTCCCTGATCGTGATCATGATGCCCGGCCCCGACCTCGTCCTGATCACCGGTCTGGTGCTGAACGGGTCCCTGAGGGTGGCCACCGCCGCCGCCCTCGGCATGATCACGGCGGGGGCCGCCCAGGCCGGGCTCGGTGCGGCCGGGCTGGCCGCGTTGCTCGCCGCCAGCCCGGAGCTGTTCGCGGCCTTCCGGTGGGCCGGCGCGCTCGTCCTGCTCGGATGGGCCGTGCTCGCCCTGCGGCGGTTCTCCCGGCCGGCCGGCGCCGAGGACCCGGTGGCGCAGGCCCCGGCGGCCGGTGCCGCGGCGGTCCGGGTGAGCGCCCCGGCCGGATCCTCCGACCGGCAGGCCTTCGTACAGGGCCTGCTGTGCACCGGGTCCAATCCCAAGGTGGGCATCTTCCTGATGGCCTTCCTGCCCCAGTTCGTGCCCGCGGGCATGGCTCCCGAGGCGGGCGTCCCCCTGCTGGCCGCCTGCTACCTGGCCCTCGGGCTGATCTGGCTCCTCACCTGGATGAGACTGGTCCACCGGCTCGCCCGGCACCTGCGGTCCCCGCGGACGCTGCGGATCGCCGACGGGCTCACCGCCGTCGTGTTCGGCGTGTTCGCCGTCCGGCTGGCGCTCGGCGGCTGACGTGGCCGCCACCCGCGTCACACGGCGTGCAACCGCTCGGTGTCGCCCTGCAGCGCCAGCCTGCGCGCGTAGCGCAGGAGCGGAGCGGGGAGCGAGAACCGGCCGGGCACGCACTCGCGGAGCAGGCTCGCCCCGACCAGGCGCCGCAGCATGTGCGTCGCCTCCATCGGGGTCGTGCCGGCCAGTTCCGCCACGGTGTACGCGTTGACGAGCCGCCCCTCGGTCCGTGCGAGCAGCCGGAAACAGCGCCGCACGGGCTCCAGCAGGGACACGTAGGAGAGTTCGAACGCCGCGTGGGCCGCGGCGAACAGGTCGTCGCTCGCGACCGGCAGGTCCGAGAACGCCCCGGCCTCCTGCAACTCGACGCAGAGCTGGGCGATGCCGCTCCCCGGGTACTCCGCGAGCCGGGCCGCGAGGAGCCGGACCGCCAGCGGGAGGCCGCCGCAGTGCCGGACCAGTGCCATCGCGGCCAGCGGCTCGGCCTCCACGCGGCCGCTCCCCAACAGCCGGCCCAGCAGCGCGAGCGCCTCCTCCCGGTCGAGCACGTTGAGGTCGAGCCGGGGCACGCCGTCCCGGGCCACCAGCCCCGGCAGGGTGTTGCGGCTCGTGACCAGGACCGCGCACCTGGCCGTCCCCGGGACGAGCGGCCGGACCTGGCCCTCCTCGCGCGCGTTGTCCAGGACGATCAGCATCCGCCGGTCCGACAGCAGGGTGCGGTACAGGTTCGCGGCTTCGTCGGGGGTGTCGGGGATCTCCCCGTCCGGGACGCCCAACGCCCGCAGGAAGGAGGCGAGTACCTCCTCCGGGCGCAGGGGGCGCCGGTCGCCGTAGCCGTGCAGGTCGCCGTACAGCTGCCCGTCCGGAAAGCGCTCTCTGACCAGGTGCGCCCAGCGCACGGCGAGTGCCGTCTTGCCCACCCCGGGGAAGCCCGTGATCAGGGCCGCCGGGACCTGCCCGCCGCGCTCGCAGGTGGGCAGGAGCAGCCGGTCCAGCCGGTCCAGCTCGGCGCCGCGCCCGACGAAGCCCGTGCTCGAGGCCGGCATCTGGGACGGCCGGGGCCTCGGCGCCGGCGCGGTGGCCGGCCGCCGTACGAGCGGTGCTCCCGCGCCGGACGCCGCCCGTTCGGCCACCGGTCCGGTCCTCGGCCACGGAAGCTCCTGGTGCAGGATCCGCAGGTGGGCGCGCCGCAGTTCGTCGCCGGGCTGGACGCCCAGCTCCTGGTCGAGCCTGCGCGTCACCCCGGAGAAGACCCTCAGGGCCTCCTGCTGCTCCCCACAGCTCGCCAGCGCCAGCATCAGCGAGGCCTGGAGGCCCTCGTGCAGCGGCTCCTCCTCGCTGGCGCTGCGCAGCGCCTGCACCACTTGCCCGGGCCGGTGCAGCTGCAGGGCGAGGTCCGCGTACAGCAGCAGGCTCTCCACCCGCTGCCGGGCGGCCGCCGTGGCCGCGGGATGGTGCGGCAGCAGCGGTTCGCCCGCCAGGAGAGGTCCGCGCCAGCACTTGTAAGCGCGTCCGGCCAGCTCGTGGGCGGCCGCGGCGTCGCCGGCCCCGTGTGCCTGCCGTGCCCGCAGCGACAGGTCCTGGAAGCGGGTCAGGTCGACCTGGTCGCGGTCCAGGGCCAGTGCGTAGCCCGTGTGCGTACGCGTCAGGAACGAGTCGGCCGGTACCCCCGCTGCGGAGTCGGAGGGGAGCAGCAGCCGGCGCGCCTGGCTGACGTACGTGTGGACCAGGCTCTGGTACGAGCGCGGGGGGTCGTTCGGCCACAGGGTGTGGGTGATCTCCCCCAGGCTGGCCGGCTCCGGGTGCTGGAGTGCCAGCAGGGCGAGTAACCGCCGCACCTTGGTCGCTTGCACGGGCGTCTCGACGCCCCGGTACCGGACGGACAGCGGCCCGAGGATGCCGATCTGCAGGCGTCCGTCGGCGGGGCGCCCGTCACCGGGGCGCACGCCGTCGCGTGCGGGCGGAGAGAGCTGCCGCGCCGCGTCCGCGTCGAGGCCCAGCGCGTCGGCCAGCAGCTGCAGCGTCCGTGTCTGCGGCCGGCGCACCCGGCCCTGCTCGATGTCGCGCAGCGTGCGCACGCTCACTCCGGCGCGTTCCGCGAGCTCGTGCTGGGGCAGGCCGGCCCGCCCCCGGAACGAGCGGATCCGCTCACCGAACGACCAGCTGCAGTCTTCCGTGGATCTCGTCCCGAATACGCGGTTCTCCAACGTTCCCCCTGGTGGCTGAGGTGCAGCTCGGTGGTGCCTTTCCAGCGGCTGCGAGCGGAAGGTGCGCGGCGACGGAACGCGCGGGGCGCAGTCCGTCGGAACCTTCGGATATCGGGTCGCCGTGCGGTGCCGGACGGCGCGGCACGACAGGAAAGAGGGCGGGAGGACAACGCCCGGAAAAAGGTTTCCCCAATTCTCCGTGCACAAGGGTCGACATCGTGCCCCCCCGAATTCCCGCAGGACCATGAACAATTCGAACCGTGGGGGCGGCTCGGCGCCCCCGATCCGACCGTAACTCCAAAACCTTGACCATCAGGTGTCGCTTCTGGCCAAGAACACCGTTGTTTTGGCCAGAAGCGACAAATCGAGAGGGTGGGCCCGCGTCCGGTGCAACGGTCTCGCGCGGTCCGGTGTTTACCAGCACGATGGACGAGATGGCCCTGCCGCTGACCGAACTGCTCGCGACCGACCTGGACGACGGGTTCACCGAACTCGTACGCACCCAGGCCGGCGCCGTGCGGTCCGTCCTGCTGCGCCTGTCGGGCTCCGCGCGAGAAGCCGACGACCTGGGCCAGGAAACCTTCCTGCGCGCCTATTCCGCCCTGCGCGCGTACTCCGCCGAGCGCCGCAGGCAGCTCCAGCCGCGTGCCTGGCTGCTCACCATCGCGGCGAACGTGTGGCGCAACCACCTCCGTACCCTGAGCCGCCGGCCCGGCGTGGCCGACGGCGTCGAAATCACGTGTGTCGAGACCCTGGACGACGCTCCGGGGCCGGAACAACGCGCGCTCGACGGGGCGCGGCGGGCCCGGCTGGTGGCCGCGCTGTCGGGTCTGCCGGACCACCACCGGCTGCCCGTGGTCCTGAGGTACATCGGCGAGCTGACCTACCAGGAGATGGCCGCGGTCCTGGACTGCCCGGTCGGAACGGTGAAGGCGCAGGTGTCGCGGGGTCTGGCCACTCTGCGCGCCGAGCCCGTCTTAGCCGCCGACCGTACGCGGCACGGGCCGGCCCGAGAGGAACGGAAGGAGGCGGCGGGATGAGACTGCCGGACGAGTTGAGCACCCTGCGCCAGGTGGCACCCGCAGGGTTCGCGGTACGTGTGCTGGAGCGCGCCGGTGTTCCGGCGCACCGCTACGACTGCTACGTACGCACCGACTCACCGGTCGGCCCCCTCTACGTGGCTCACGGGCGGGGAGCGGTGACCGGTGCCGCCGCCACGGACTGGTACGCCGACGACGCGGCGTTCGAGGACGCCTACCGGGCCCGGACCCGGCGGTCGGTGCTCTCCGGGGCCAAGCCCCCGCCGGGTCTGGCGCGGGCCCTGCGCGGCCGGGACCGGACCCTGCGCTACGACTTCGGGCCGCTGCCCGACGAGCAGAGCGCGGTCCTGGAGGCCACCCGGCTCATCCCGTTCGGGCAGTTGCGTCCGACGGGCTGGCTGGCCCGCGAGGCCGGACTGCCCGGTCTCGCCCCCGCGGAGGTGATGGCGGCCGTCCGGGCCAATCCCGTGCCCGTACTCGTGCCGGCGCACCGGGTGTGCCGGGACGACGGGCTGCCGGCGGACTGCGGGCTGCCGGCCGGGTTCGAAGCGGGGCTGCGGGAATGGGAGGGCGTGGACGCCGACCGGGTGGAGCGGTTCGTACGCCTGGGAGCCCGCTTCCTGGGCAGCGGGACCACGCGGATCTTCTGCTACCCGACGTGCGCGCACGCGCGCCGCATCACCGCCCGCCACGAGGTGCCGTTCACCTCGGCCGACGAGGCGGCCGCCGCCGGGTTCCGGGGCTGCCGCAGCTGCCGGCCGGCCACCGTGTGACGGGAGTGCCCGTGCCGCCTTCCGTGCTGCCGCGTCAGCACGGAAGGTGCGGGGCCTCCGCCGGCCGCGCCCCGTCCGTCCCGCTCAGCGGTCGCGGAGTTCGAGCGTGCAGCACTTGACGCTGCCGCCGGCCTTGAGCAGCTCGGACAGCTCGACCCCGATCGGCTCGAAGCCCCGCGCGCGCAGCTTGGCGTGCAGGCCGGTGGCCGCGGCGGGCAGCAGCACGTGGCGGCCGTCGGAGAAGGCGTTGAGCCCGAACACCGCGGCGTCCTCGGCGTCGGCCAGGATCGCGCTGGGGAACATGGCCCGCAGAACGGCCTGGCTGCCCTGGGAGAAGGCGGCCGGGTAGTACATGACCTCGTCGTCCGAGAGGACGGAGAGCGCCGTGTCCAGGTGGTAGAACTCCGGGTTCACCAGCGTCAGCGAGGTGACCGGGAGACCGAAGAACTCCTGGGCCTCCGCGTGCGAGCGCGGGTCGGTGCGGAAGCCGGTGCCGGCCAGCAGGCGCCGCCCGACGGTCAGGATGTCGCCCTCGCCCTCGTTGACGAACTCGGGCCACAGCGTGTCCGTGTAACCGCGGCCTTCCAGCCATCTCAGGTACGCGGGCCCCTCCGCGGTCCGCTCCGCGTGCCGGAAGCGGGCCCCGTAGACCTTGCCGTCGACGACGGTGGCGCCGTTGGCCGCGAACACCATGTCGGGCAGGCCCTCGATGGGGTCTATCTCCTCGACCACGTGGCCGAGTTCGAGGTACAGCTCGCGCAGCCCCTCCCACTGCTTGACCGCGAGCGCGTTGTCCGTGGCGTGCTGCGGGTTCATCCACGGGTTGATCGAATACGTGACGTCGTAGTGCCGGGGCCGGCACATCAGCAGATGGCGGCGAGTGGCGACCCGGGTGGGGTTTTCCGAACGGTAGAGAGCGCCGGCGGGGGTGATGGGCTCGGTGAGCGGCACGAGGGCTCCTTCTCATGGGGTGGGGATGGAAGCCCGGCCGCCCGAGGGATGTTTCGGGCCGGCCGGAAGCGCGAACGCGACTGATCACTGAGGTCAATGGAAAAGGCGCTCCGCATTGACCGGAAGCAGTCGGGAACACCGGCCAATCAACCCTCTGACCTGGCCCTCGGCCGAGTTGATTGTCCGTGTCCGACTTCGCTTCCGGGCAATCGGGGGCCCCCGTGGAATGTGGACATCACCCGGTTTCGGGAGGCGACGCAAGGACGGGAAAGAGATCCCGAACCGTCCTGCCCGACCGTACGAACCTGTCCACCTGTTCCATCTGGAGGTACTTCCATGGCGCATCGCAACGTCGAACTGCTCGCAGTCGGTGCAGGACCGGCGAACCTCGCGCTGGCGGTCGCCGTCGAGGAGCTCGCTCCCGAGCTGGCCGGCGAAACCCTGCTCATCGAGCGCGAGCAGGACATCGTGTGGCAGCGCGGCATGCTGCTGCCCGACGCCCTCAGCCAGGTCTCCTTCCTCAAGGACCTGGTCACCATGCGCAATCCGTGCAGCCGCTTCTCCTTTGTCAACTTCCTCCACTCGCAGCAGCGGCTCGACGCTTTCGTCAACCTGGCCAGCTTCGTTCCGTACCGCAGCGAGATATCCGAGTACCTGCAGTGGGTGGCCGACGAACTCGCCACGGTGAAGGTCGAATACGGCCGCGAGTGCACGTCCGTCGAAGCGGTGAACGGCGACGACGGCGCACTCTCCGGCTGGCTGGTCACCCTCGCCAACGGCGACACCATCGGCTGCCGTTACCTCGTGATCGGCGCCGGCCGCGACGCCCACGTCCCCGCGGTGTTCGACGGCCTGCCGGCCGAGCGCGTCATCCACAGCACGCAGTACACGCAGCGCATCGCCGGGGTGCGCGCCGACCTGCCGCACCGGGTCGCGGTCATCGGCGGTGCGCAGAGCGCGGCCGAGCTGTTCGGCGCGGCCCTGCGGGACCTGCCCGAGTGCAAGCCGACCATGATCATGCGGTCCATCGGCCTGAACGGCTACGAGAGCAGCAAGTTCACCAACGAGCTGTACTACACGTCCTTCATCGACGAGTTCTACGAGTCCTCGCCCGAGGCCCGCCAGCAGCTGCTCGCCGAGATGTACCGCTCCAACTACGGCGGTCTGTCCCCGGCCACCCTCGACGGCCTGTACCGGCAGTTCTACCAGGACCGCCGCAGCGGCCAGGAGCGCCTGGCGCTCCACCCCATGACCGACGTGACCGCCGCGCGGATGGACGGCGAGGAGATCGTCCTGACCCTCGTCGACCGCAAGTCGGGTGCCGAGCGGGAGATGCGCACGGACCTCGTGCTCCTGGGCACCGGGTTCGTCCGCGAGATGCCGTGGGCGGTCAAGGCCCTCGCGCAGTCGATCGGACTCGACGAGATCAACGTGAGCCGGAACTACCGGCTCGACCTGGGCCGCCCGGCGACCGCCGCCTGCTACCTGCAGGGCGTCAACGAGGCCACCCACGGCATCGCCGACTCGCTGCTCAGCGTGCTCGCCGGCCGCTCCGCCGAGATCACCCAGGACATCGTGGCGCACCGCCGGACGAGATCGGTGGAGATCCCGGCCCAGGAGCGCGAGCTCGCGCTCGCCGGCGCGGTCTGAGCCCCGCGCGCCCCTCACGAGCCGTACCCGCCTGACGAGGAGAGAACGACCCCCATGCTCACCAAGCAACTCGACCGCGACGGACTGACGCACGAGAACGGGCTGGACGCCCAGCGCCTGCTGCCCTGGCCCGAGCTCAACGCCCCCTTCGAGGGTTCCTGGTGCGTGATCCGGCCCGGCACCGCATCGACGGCGCACGCCCACCACGAGTACGAGATCTTCATCGCCGTCTCCGGCACCGCGGTCCTGGAGTCGCAGGGCGTCCGCAAGCCCCTCGTGACCGGGGACATCGTCTACTTCGCCCCCGGCTCGGACCACCGGGTGATCAACGAGTCCGCCGAGGACTTCGAGATGTATTCGGTCTGGTGGGACCTCGACATGACGCAGCGGTTCGCAGCACGACACGAAGGAGCCCAGGCATGACGCGCCGTACGGTCATCATCGCGCCGCCGCCGACCCCCAACGGGGACCTGCACACCGGGCACCTGGCGGGCCCGTACCTGGCCGGTGACGTGCACGCACGCTACCTGCGCGCGTCCGGCCGTCCGGTGATCTTCACCAGCGGCACCGACGACAGCCAGACCTACGTGGTGTCCAGCGCGGCGAAGGCGGGCCTGACGCCGGAGGAGCTGGCCCTGCGCTCCGCGACGCAGATCCGCGCCACCCTGGAGGCGGCCGGCATCTCCGTGGACGGCTTCGCGCCCTTCGACAAGGGCTACCGGCAGACCGTCATCGACTTCGTCACCGACCTCCACAACGACGGCGCGTTCCGCCTGAAGACCGTGCTCCTGCCCTACGTCGAGGCCACCGGCGAGTACCTCATGGAGGGCCTGGTCGCCGGCGACTGCCCGGTGTGCCTGGTGGAGAGCCGCGGCGGACTCTGCGAGTCCTGCGGACACCCCAACAACTTCGACGAGCTGCTGCGTCCGCGCTCCACCGTCGACCCGGACGCCGTGGTCACGCACCGCGAGGCGCAGATCCTCGTGCTGCCGATGGAGGAGTACCGGGACCGCCTCGCCGACTACTACGTCCGGCACCGGGACGTGCTGCGGCCGCACACCGCGCAGCTGGTCCGCGAGGCGCTGGAGCGCCCGCTGCCGGACTTCCCGATCACCTACCCCACCGGCTGGGGCATCCCGGCTCCGTTCGTCGAGACGCCGGGGCAGGTCCTCAACGCCTGGGCCGAGGGCATGGCCGCCTCGATGTACTGCACCTGGTACGCCGCCGAGCAGCTCGGTGAGCACACCGACCGCTACGACGAGCACTGGCTGTCCGAGCACGGCATCGACCTCGTGTACTTCCTCGGATTCGACAACGTCTACTTCTGGGGAATGACGCACCTGGCCCTGCTGATGGCACACGGCGACCGGTACGTCGAGCCGCACGCCATCGTGTCGAACGAGTTCTACGAACTGGAGAACCAGAAGTTCTCCACGAGTAAAGGCCACGTGGTCTGGGCCGCCGATCTGGTCGCCGAGGTGCCGCGCGACCTGGTGCGGTTCTACCTGGCGCTCACCGCGCCGGAGCACTCCCGGACGAACTTCAGCCGCGAGGCGCTCGACACCCTGGCGAGCTCCCGGCTGGTCGAGCCGTGGAACCGGCTCGCCGGCCGCCTGGAGGAACTGCTCGCCGCCGTCCCGGCGGACGCGCTGCTCCCGGTGTCGCGGACCGGCGCCGATCACGCGGGCATCGTCGTCGAGCGCTTCCGCTCCCACTACGAGCTGGACAGCTTCAGCCTCCACCGGGCCGCCGACCTGGTCGTCGTCCACCTCGACCGGCTGCTGAAGCAGGCGGACCGGGTGGCGGCCGACGTGCCGACCGACCTCGGGGACCTGGTCCTCGCCGTCCGGACGCTGACGGCCTGCGCCGCTCCGCTGCTCGTCGACCTCGCCGCCCGCGCCGAGCGCGCCGGGGCCGATCTGACCCTTCCGGCCGGCCCCTTCGCGGCCGCCCCCGTCGCTCCCCTGCGACTCCCCCTCCTGTCCACCGCGGTCGGGGCCTTCGAGCCCCTGGCCGAGCCGGTCGACATCCGAGCCTGACCTCCGAGGAGCACTGTGTCCACGATCGCCCCGCCCCGACCCAATCGGGCAGAACGACTGCTCATCCCCGCGACCTTCATCACCAACCTGGGCAACGGCATCCAGCTCACCGCGGCCTCGTACCTGGTCTTCACCGAGGCCAACACCATGCTCGCGGTCAGCTGGCTGATGATCGCCGTCACCATCCCGCAGGTGGCGCTCTCGCTGTTCTTCGGCAAGCTCGCCGACCGCTTCGACCGCCGGACGCTGGCGATGGTCTCGGACCTGGCCAGTGCCGCCGCCGCGATCGGTCTGCCGGTCTGGCTGGCCCTCGGCGGCAACCCCTCGACCGTCAGCTACGTAGCCAGCTTCGTCCTGTCGATCTCCGCGGCCCTCTTCTTCCCGGCCAGCAACGCCCTGATCAAGGAGCGCATCCCCGAGTCCCGGCTGGCGCAGTTCAACGGCAACGCCGAGATCGCCATCCAGGGCGGCACGCTCGCCTCGGCGGCCCTCGGTGGCTGGGTGATCGTCTGGGTCGGCACCACGTCGCTCTTCTACTTCAACGCGATCACGTTCCTGGTCTCCGCCGCCCTGCTGTTCTTCATCGGCCGTCGTCCCGCCGGCGAGGGCACCAGCGCCCCCGAGGCCGTGGCCAAGGCCGCTGCCGCTGCCGCCGCCCGTCTCACCGGTTCCCGCCCGCCGCTGGCCCGTCTCGCGGTGCTCTACATCATCGGCAACATCGTCATCATCGTCGGCAACAGCATCATGCTGGTCCTGGTCATCGAGGGCTTCAAGTCCAACGCCGGCTACCTCGGCATCGTCGACGCCCTGTTCGGCATCGGTGCGCTGTTCGCGGCCTGGGCCTTCAAGAAGATCAGCTCCAAGGCCACCGTGCTGAAGACGGCCCTGATCGGCTACCTCGCCTTCGCGGTGCTCCTGTCCCTGGAGTCCATCCACCTCTACGCGATGATGGCCGTCATCCCCTTCGCGGCGATCGCCTTCTGCGTGGCCCGCATCTCGGCCCGTACCGCCCTGATGAGCGCGGCGCCCGAGGAGAAGACGGGCTTCGTCTTCGGTGCGACCAACGCCTTCGGCCTCGCCGCCGGCACCACCGCCGTCGTCCTGATCTCGCTCCTGGTCGACTCCACCAACGTGAAGAACGGCTTCTACGCCCTCTCCGCCCTGGTCGTCGTCATCGCCACCATCACCGTCATCTCCCTCAGCAAGCACGACCGCGAGGTGGCCGCCGCGGCCGCCGCCGAGAAGTCGGGGGCCGTCGCCGGGACCGCCGAGGTCACCGGGCCCGCCGCCGAGGTCACCGAGCGCGCCGCCGAGGCCCGCGAGTCCGTCCCGGCCAAGGTCTGAGGGGGGAAGCAGAGATGAAGCTGCTCGCCATCGAGGCCAGCCAGAACGCCACCTACTACATCTCCCGCTACCAGCAGGTCCAGGACCTCGGAGCAGCGGTCTACGTCCTCAACGGACTGGGCACCGAGGACTTCTGGGACGCGGAGCGCTACCGGATCGCCGGATCCAAGCACATCGAGGACATCGTCACGGCCGCCAAGGTCTGGCACGCGGAGGAGGAGTTCGAGGGGGTCCTGACCTTCTCGGAGTCCGGGGTCGTCACGGTGGCGGTCGTCGCCGAGGCGCTCGGACTGCCGAGCATCGGGTTCGAAGCGGCCCGGACCAGCCGCAACAAGCTGCTCATGCGCCAGGCGCACGAGCGCGGCGGCGCGGCGCACCCCGGCTTCCGCCACGCCCCCGACATCGAGGCCGCGCTGGCCGCCGGCGAAGAGCTGGGCTACCCGCTGATCCTCAAGCCGACCCTGGGCGCCGCCAGCAACTTCGTCTTCAAGGTCGACGACGCCGAGGAGATGAGGGCCCGCTTCGCGGACGCCACCCTGGGCATCGAGACCATGACGTGGGCCCTGATGGAGGCGGACGGCCTCGACCTCGGCCCGAACGGGATCATCGTCGAGGGCTACCTCGACGGCCACGAGCACCTCATCGAGGCGCTGGCCTGGGACGACGAGGTGTACCTCGGCTCCATCGTGGACCGGATCACCGTCGAGAGCGGGACCTTCGACGACGACGTCCACCACGCGCCGAGCTCCCTGACCCCCGAGCAGGTGGCCGCGGTCCACGAGGTGGTCCGGGACGCGGCCCACGCCCAGGGACTGCGCCGGTCCGTGCTGCACGCGGAGGTGAGGTTCCACCAGGGCAAGCCCTTCATCCTGGAAATCGCGATCCGCCCCGGCGGCGGCGGGCTCGACCACATGGCGCGGATCAGCGCGGGCCACGACCCCATCAAGTGCGTGGTCGACGTGGCCCGGGGCACCCGCCCCGACGTCTCGCACTACTCGCCGACCTCCGTGCACACCGCCGCGATGTGCCTGATCAGCGGGGCGGGCACGGTCGCGTCGATCGAGGTGCCGCAGGACGTCCCGTCCTCCGTCTTCTTCCTCAAGATCACGGCCACTCCGGGGACCGTCATCAAGCGCCCCCCGGCGGGCAACAACATCCTCGGCTTCCTGGGCGCCACGGGCGACTCGCTGGAAGAGGCGCTGAGCACCGCCCACATCGTGGCCAGCCGCATCCGTACGGAGATGAGGCCCGAGCATGGCTGAGTCCCCGCGGCGCACGGCCGCGAAGCGCCACTACCTGATGTGCCGGCCCACCCACTTCGAGGTGAGCTACGCGATCAACCCGTGGATGAACCCGGACAAGCCGATGGACGCCGATCTGGCGCTGGCCCAGTGGGAGCGGATCCGGGACCTCTACCTCGGCTTCGGCCACGAGGTTTCCTTCATCGAACCGGTCGAGGGCCTGCCGGACATGGTGTTCTCCGCCAACGGCGCCACCGTGGTCGACGGCAAGGTGCTCATCGCGAAGTTCCGCCACCGGGAGCGGGCGGCCGAGGCCGACGCCTACCGGGCCTGGTTCGAGGAGCACGGCTACAGCGACCTCAAGGTCCCGGAGTACGTCAACGAGGGCGAAGGCGACTTCGCCCCGGCCGGCCGGCGGATCCTGGCCGGCGCGGGATTCCGCAGCGACCCCGGCGCGCACGAGGAGCTCGGTGACTTCTTCGGCCTGCCGGTGGTCGGCCTGGAGCTGATCGACCCCCGCTTCTACCACCTGGACACCGCACTGTTCGTCCTCGACGAGGACCTGGTGGCGTACTACCCCGCCGCCTTCTCCGAGGAGAGCCGGGACGTGCTGCGGGAGCTGTACCCGGACGCGGTCATCGCCACCCGCCAGGACGCCGACGCCTTCGGCCTGAACGCGGTGAGCGACGGACTGAACGTGGTCCTGACGGAGACCGCCACGCACCTGATCGGGGAGCTGCGCGAGCGCGGCTTCGAGGTGCACGGCGTGGACATGTCCGAACTGCTGAAGGCCGGTGGCGCGGTCAAATGCATCACTCAGGAGATACGACGCCCGTGATCGATTACGACGGCAGAAGTTTCCGCAACACCGGTTACCCGGCGGGCGAGGACGCCCCCGTCGGCCACTACCACCAGGAAGGCGACCTGCTCTGGGCCGACTTCGACGGAGGGCCCGTCCGCAGGGGTTCGCTGAACGGGCGCGTGGAGTCCGACGGGAACCTCGAATTCGCTTACACGATGGTCCTCGCGGACGGCGAGGTGGTCGCCGGCAGGTGCTGGAGCACCCCGGAATTCCTGGACGACGGACGGATCCGGCTCAACGAGCGCTGGGAGCGCTACGGAGCCCACTCGGACAGCGGCGAATCCGCACTGGAGGAGGTAAGCACATGACCGCGCCCACCACCCCGCTCCGCGGGGGCAGCGTGACCTGGGCCTGCACCAGCGGCTTCAGCCCGGTCTTCATCTTCCCGTTCACCCCCGGCGAGTACTACGGGGTGGCCAACCTGCACGAGTTCCAGACGCTCATGTACCGCCCGCTGTACTGGTACGGCACCGGCGGGCAGCCGACGGTGGACTACGAGCGCAGCCTCGCCGAGCCCCCCGAGTGGAGCGAGGACGGCCGCACGGCGACGATCACCGTCAAGCCGTACAAGTGGTCGAACGGCGAGACGGTCGACGCCGACAACGTGATGCTGTGGATGCACCTCCTGGAGGCCGAGAAGGACAGCTTCGGCGGCTACACGCCGGGCTTCTTCCCGGACAACCTGACCGGCTACGAGAAGGTCGCCGAGGACAAGGTCAGTTTCACCTTCGACCGCGCCTACTCGCACAACTGGGTGCTGATGAACCAGTTCAGCACCATCACCCCGCTGCCCAGGGCCTGGGACCGCACCGGCGACGACCGGCCGGCCGACGCCACGCACGACCCGGCCCAGGCCTCCGCGGTCTACGCCTACCTGCGGGCCTGCAACGACGAGCGCAAGGGCTGGGACACCAGCCCCGTCTGGAGCGTGGTCAACGGACCCTGGAAGCTGAGCAGTTACACGATCGACGGTACCTCGGGCGAATGCGTCCTGGTGCCCAACGAGAGCTACTCCGGCCCCAACAAGCCCTACCTGGACGAGTTCCGGCTGGTGCCCACCGACTCGGACACCGACCAGTACGAGATGCTCCGCCGGGGCCCCGAGGCCATCGACGGCGTGCAGATCGGCTTCCTGCCCTTCGACGAGGTCACCGAGCCGGCCGAGGACCCGCAGCTCGGCGGGCCCAACCCGCTCGGCGAGCACTACGACCTCGTGCCCCAGCTCACTTACAAGATCCATTACTTCCCGATCAACTTCAACAACCCGACGGTCGCCGGAAAGATCTTCAAGCAGCTCTACTTCCGCCAGGCACTCCAGTCCAGCCTCGACTCCCGGGGCGCCATCCGCGACGTCTACAAGGGCTACGGCTACCCGACCACCGGGCCCATCCCGGCCCTGCCCGACAGCCCGCTGCTCTCGCCCGCCGCACACGAGGACCCGTACCCCTTCGACATCGAGGCGGCCCGGCGCTTCCTGACCGAGAACGGCTGGGACATCAGCACCACCCCGGGTACGTGCGTCCGCGAGGGCACCGGACCCGGCGAGGCGGGAGAGGGCATCCCGGCCGGCACCCCGCTGCGCTTCTCCATGCGGTACGCCAAGGGGCACGAGACCCTGACCGCGGTCATGCGCAAGTTCGCCGCCGACGCCGCACGGGCCGGCATCGAGATCGAGCTGACCGAGGTCGAGGCGAGCGTCCTGGTCCTGGAGGACACCACCTGCACCCCGGGCCCCGACAGCCCGTGCCTGTGGGAGTTCAGCGACTGGAACGGCGGCTGGGGTTACGGCCCCGGCTTCTACCCGACCGGAGAGGCCCTCTACTCGACCGGTTCCTCGGTCAACTTCGGCAGCTACAGCGACCCGAAGGCCGACGAACTCATCGCGCGCACGGTGGTCAGCGACGACCTGGAGGACCTCTACGCCTACCAGGACTACATCGCCCAGCAGGTCCCGGTCATCTGGATGCCCAACTTCCCCTTCCGTCTGCTGGAGGTCGCGAAGGACCTCCGGGGCGTGGCCCCGGTCAACCCCTTCGGGCTGATCAATCCCGAGGACTGGCACTACGTCGGCGAGGAGCTGTGATGTACCAGAGGCTGCTCGACCACCTCGACGGGCACCAGGCGCGCTACCGGCTGATCGACCACCCCGCCGAGGGCCGCACGGACCTGGCGAGCGTGCTGCGCGGCCACCCGCTGGAGCAGGCCGCGAAGTGCATCGTCGTCCGCGTGAGCATCACCAAGCGGGTCGGCAAGTACGTGCTCGCGGTGGTGCCCGGGGACCGGCAGGTCGACCTGGAGGCGGTCGGCTCGCTGTTCGGCGGCGGCCGGACGGCCTTCGCCACGCCGGAGATCGCCGAGCGGCTGGCCGGCAGCGTCTGCGGCACGGTGATGCCGCTGAGTTTCCACCCCGATCTGCACCTCGTCGTCGACGAGGGCCTGATCCTCACCGACGAGATCTACTTCAACGCGGCCCGCCTGGACCGCTCCGTGGCCCTGTCCACACCCGACTACCTGGCCATCGCGCAGCCCCAGCTGGCGGCGATCGCGACGGCCGGCGACCGGGTCCTGACCCACTCCGCGAGGTGACCGACATGACTGACGACGCCCACACGACCGATGACGGCGTGGTGATCCTGGTCGGCAGCGGACAGCGCGCCTACCGCGAGTACCTGCTCGCGGGCGCCGCCCGCCGGCGCCCCATCTGGATCCTCGACGCGGTGGATCCGACCTGGCAGAAGGAGTACGTCATCGGCTCGACGACCGTCGAGCTGCTCGACCGGGAACGGCTGGTGCCCGACCAGGAAGGGCTCGTCAGGGCCGCAGAGGCGGTGGCCGCCGAGCACCGGGTGGTGGGGGTGTTCAGCTACGACGAGACGCTCGTGGTGACCACCGCGCTCATAGCCGAGCGGCTGGGCCTGCCCGGACTGACGTCGCGGGGCGCCGACAACTGCCGCAACAAGCACAACACCCGGCGGCTGCTGACCGCCGCCGGACTGCCCCAGCCGCACTTCGCCTACGTGACCGACGCCGGGCAGGCGCTCGCGGCGGCCGACTCCTTCGGCTACCCGGTCGTGCTCAAGCCCCGCGGCATGGGGGCGAGCATCGGCGTCATCCAGGTCGACGGACCCGAGGGGGTCCGCCCGGCCTTCGAGGTCGCCGACGCCGCCGGCCACGGCGGGAACAGCGACTACGAGGGCGGGGCGCTGGTCGAGGAGTGCGTGATCGGCCCCGAGATCAGCATCGACGGCGTGGTCTTCGACGGCGGCTACACCCCGCTCTTCCTCGCGCACAAGGAAGTGGGCCTGGAGCCCTACTTCGAGGAGACCGGGCACGTGGTCAGCGCCACCGACCCGCTGCTGGCCGACGAGGAACTGCTGGGCATCCTCCGCGACGCCCACCGGGAACTGGGAGTCGGCTACGGGATCACCCACACCGAGGTGAAGCTGACCTCCCGCGGGCCGGTGATCATCGAGGTGAACGCCCGGCTGGGCGGCGACCTCATCCCGTACCTCGGCAGTCTCGCCACCGGGATCGAGCCGGGCGAGGTGGCCGCGGAAGTGGCGACCGGCACCCGCCCCGAGTGGACGCCGACCAAGGCCCGCACCGTGGGCATCCGCTTCCTCTACCCGCACGAGAACGGCACCGTCCGCTCGGTCGACGTGCCCGCCGCACCGGACACCCCGGGGCTGCTGGAGGCGAACGTCATGGTCCCGCCGGGGACGACGCTGCTGCTCCCGCCGGACGGCTACCTCAGCAGGTACGCCAACGTGATCTGCGCCGGCGAAGACCGGCCGGCCTGCGAGGAGCACCTCGCCAAGGCCGCCGCACTGACCACGATCGTCCTCGACAGCTGACACGTCGGCACCGGAACACTGAAAGGAGGTGTGTGATGTCGGCGAGGGTGACGGTAGTGGGCGGCGGTGTGATCGCCCTGCTCACGGCAGTCGAATGCGTGCTCGACGGACACAAGGTCACGGTCGTGGACCAAGGCCCCATCCCGCACAGCAGAGCCACCTCTTTCGACCAGCACCGGATCCTGCGGGCCCTGCACCCTTCGGATCCGCAGGCCACGGCGGCCGCGCTGCGTGCGCACCGCCGCTGGGTCGAACTGGAAGAGCTCTTCCTGACCCGCTTCTACGAACAGGTCGGCGCCCTCACCGTGCTGCCGCCCGCGGCGGCGTCGGAAGCGGCGGCGATGCTCGGCAACGCCGGAGGCAGCGTCAGGGAACTGACCGCGGCCGGCCTGTCCGACCGCTATCCGCACCTGCACGTGGACGGCGGTCTCGGCGCGGTGCTCGAGGACGAGGCGGGGGTCCTGCTCGCCGAACGGGTCCTGGCCGCGTGCGTCGCCTGGCTGAAGTGGCAGCCCGGCATCGAGCTCATCGAGCACCGGGCCGTGACCGCCGTCGACGGCGAGGGCGGCAACGTACGGCTGGTGGACGGGCGGGTGCTGCACGGCGACGCGGTACTGGTCGCGGTGGGCCCCTGGTCCCGCGGACTGATGCCGGCGGGCATAGCCGAGCGGCTGACGCTGTTCCGCCAGTCCCTCCTCTACTGCAGGGTGCCCCGGCAGCAGGCGCAGGCCTGGGCGTCCACCCCGGCCATCCCCGCGCTCGGCACCAAGGGGGGAGCCTGGCTGATCCCGCCGGTGGCGGGCACGGCCCTCAAGCTGACCTCGGCCACCGCCTGCCGGGTGGTGGACGAGATCACCGACCACGCCACGGACCCGTACTGGCAGCGCCGGCTGGAGAAGGAGTTCGGGGACCTGCTGCCCGGCTTCGGCCCGGCCTGGGTCACCGCCGCCAAGGACGCCTACTACTCCTCCTTCTCCGAGACCGGCGGGCCGCTGGTGGTCGCCCTGGGCGGCGACGCGTACGCCTACGCGGCCTGCGGTGGCACATCCTTCAAGTTCGCGCCGCTCATCGCGCGGTCGCTGGCGGACCGGCTGACCGGCCGGGTCCCGTCCCTGATCGGGCTCGGCGCGCTCGACGGGCCGCCGCTGGACGCCCTCGCCCCGCAGCTCGCGGGCCGGTGAGCCGGCGGCCGAGGGTGAAGGAGGAAACGGTGGTCACGACGGACGACGTACGCAGGCTCGCGCTCAGCCTGCCGAGGACCGAGGAGCACCTGATCCGGGACCGGGTGAAGTTCCGGATCGGGAAGATCGTCTATCTCGCCCTCTCCCGGGACGAGACCGAGCTGGGCTTCGCCTTCCCCAAGGAGGAGCGGGCGGCGCTCGTCGCCGCCGAACCCGCGAAGTTCTTCCTGCCCCGTGAGTCCGATCTGCGCTTCAACTGGGCCGAGGCCAAGATGGCCGCCCTGGGCCTGGAGGAGCTGACGGAACTGGTCACCGAGGCCTGGCGGATGGTGGTGCCGGCCCGGGTGGCGCGCGACCACCTGGCCCCGGCCGCGCCACCGCCGCCACCCGCTCCGTCCCTGTCCGAACTGCGGGCCTCCGCGGAGGCGTTCAACGGCTTCGCCGGCGTGGACCGGAGCTGGCAGGCGCTGCGCGAGGAGACCGCCCCCGGCCTCGACCCCTCCGTCCCCGCGCACCGCGCCGCCCTGCACCGCTGGCTGAACTCCTGGGGCTGCCGGATCCGGTACCCGCGGGAGGGGGAGCCCGACCTGTTCGGCGCGGAGCTCGCCGCCTGGTGGGGGCGCCACCCCCTGCCGGAGACGCCGCTGGCCCGGCTCACCCCCCGCGAGATCTCCCGCTTCGCGCGGGCCTACGAGGAACTGGCCGCACTGCCGATCGGCCGCCGCACCCTCGGCCCGACCGCCGCGTCCAAGGCGCTGTACGCCCTGCGGCCCGACTCGGTCATGCCGTGGGACGCGGCCATCGCCGACCGGCTGTACGGCGTACGGGACGGGGCCGCCTTCGCCCGTCACCTGGAGACCGGCCGGACCTGGGCACGGGCGGCGCTCGCCGAGGGCGGCGGCCCGGACGAGCGGACCCTGTGCGCCGACATCGGCCGGCCCGGCGTGTCCCTCGCCAAGATCCTCGACGAACACCTCTACGTCACGATCACGTACGCGGCGGGCAGGCAGGGCCCCGTGCGCTCCGACGCCTGAGGGGACGCGCGAAGGCGCCCCGCAGCAGGAGCTGCAGGGCGCCTCCCGGTGGGCGGCCGCGGCCTAGCGGGCGGCCCGCGCGAGCGCCTCGGAGCGCGCCGGCGGTGCCTGCTCCTCCTCCGTCGGGTCGGGCTGGGCCAGTGCGAACGCCCTGGCCATCGGCGTCAGCCCGTACTGCCCCGGCAGGTCGGAGTGCTCGAGCAGGCCCGCGTCGAGGAGGCGTTCGAGGAGGTCCTCCACCGGCTGGGCGGACCGCTCGACCAGGACGGCCAGCGCGTCCGTGGACCCGTACACCACGTTGTCCACCGAGGGCGGGTTCTCGGAGCCTGCGAACTGGCGCAGCATCAGGCGGGCCCACGGGGTCAGCAGCCGGTACGCGCTGTCCAGGCGGCTGCCCAGGCCTTCGTCGCCGATCTGCAGCCGGCTCAGGAAGCGGCCGGGTTCCCGCCGTCCCTCGCCGAGCAGTTCGGACACGGCGTCCTGAAGCATCCACTCGGGCCGGGCCGCGATCCGCCGGCCGGCCAGGTTCAGCGCGAGCGGAAGGTCCCCGCACGCGTCTGCGAGGCGCAGGCAGGCGCGCGGTTCGGTGCCGACCCGGTCCCCGCCGATCAGCTGGGCGAGTAGCTCCATGGACTCGTCGCGGTCCAGTGAGGACAGCCTTATTCGGCCAATTCCGTCGAGGCCCAGGAGCCGCGACCGGCTGGTGATGAGGATGCGGCTCTCGGGCGCCGCGGTGAGCAGTTCCCGTACCTGGCGCTCGTGCGTCACCCCGTCCAGCACCACGAGCAGCCGACGCCTGTGGAGCAGCGAGCGGTACAGGCCGATCCGCTGTCCGGGGTCGTTCGGGATGCGGTCGGCCGGGATGCCGAGCGCCTCCAGGAAACCGCCCGCGATGCCCGCCGCGTCCTTGCGTCCGTCGGCGGCCGGGTCCAGGTTCGCGTAGAGCTGTCCGTCCGGCAGCCCCGTCGCCAGTTCGTGGGCGAGCCGCAGGGCGAAGACCGACTTGCCCGCACCGACCTGACCGCTGATCAGCAGCGGTCCCGGGGGACGCTGTTCGCCGTAGCAGGGGGCCGTCATGGCGCGGGCCCGCTGGAGCAGTTCGGCCCGTCCCACCAGGGGTTGGGGCTCCATCGGCAGCTGGGCGGGCGGCGGCAGGACGGCGCGCACGTCGGCGGCGCGCAGCTCGTTTTCCTGGTGCTGCTGCACGGCCTTGGCGGCCGGGCGGGCCGCGCCTTCGTCACCCTCGGCGCGCGCCGCCTCGTGCCAGCGGCGCTCCCAGGTGGCGCGGTCACCGCCGCAGGCCTCCGCGAAGGCGAGGGCCACCTGAAGGGTCGGGAGGCGGTACCCGGCGGCCGCGTCGGAGAGCACCGAGGCGGAGAACATGGCCCGCGTGGCCATGTCGCGGTAGCCGGGGCTGCCGGCCGCCGTCCTCAGCCTGCGCAACTCCCGGGCGAACGCGGTGACTGGTCCGGCATCGGGGGCCAGTGGTCGCTCCAGTCTTCCCACACCTTGCTCCTTTGGCACTCGTCCTGTGTGCTGCCAGCTCCTCCGGCCTGCCCATGAACTGTCTGTGTCGCCCTTCCTGATCTGCTACCGGATGCTTACCGCGCGCTAGGGGGAACCCCTATGATCCGGGTGACATGGCCTGGCCAGGGGTTGTGTTCATTGGGGGTGGATAGCCGATGCCGGGGGCGGATGCGGAATCCGGGGAGAGACGTGGCGTGGATCCCGTGGGGGGAAGGCCACGCTTCAACGTCCTCGGATCGCTCGAGGGATGGATAGGGGAAGTACGGCTGAGACTGGGGGGAGCGATCCAGGAACGGGTCCTGTGCACGCTCCTTCTCGAAGCCGGCCGGGTGGTGCCCGTTGCGCGGCTCGTCGAGGCGACCTGGGAGAAGGACCCGCCGGTGACCGCGGCGCACCAGGTCCGCAAGGCCGTCGCCGATCTGCGGCGGCGCATACCGGCCGGCAACGAGGTGATCGCGACCGACGGGCCCGGATACCGCGTGGTGGTGGCGGACGACCAGGTCGACCTCCTGGAGTTCGACGCACTGACCAAGGCGGCCGGCCAGGCCGTGCGGGAAGGCCGGCAGTCCGAGGCCGCCGAAACCCTGCGGGCGGCTCTCGCGCTCTGGCGGGGCTCGGTGCTCTCCGGCGCGGGCGGACCGGTGATCGAGGCCGCGGCGACCGCGCTGGAAGAGCGCCGGCTGGCCGCCGCAGAGCAGCGCTTCGACCTGTGCCTCGCACTGGGCGAGAGCGGCGAGCTCGTCTCCGGGCTACGCGCGCTGATCACCCAGCACCCGCTGCGGGAGACGCTGCGCGGCCAGCTGATGCTCGCCCTGTACCGCTCGGGGCGGCAGGCCGAGGCGCTCAAGGAGTACGGAGAGGTCCGCGAGCTCCTCGTCGACGAGCTCGGGATCGATCCGGGACCGCGGCTGGCCCGGCTGTACGAGGCCATCCTGCGGGACAGCCCGGAGCTGGCCGCGCCCGAGCGCCCGGCGCCCGTACCGGTGGCGCCCGTACCCGTGGCGCCCGTGGCCGTCGCGCCCGTACCGGCCGCGCCCGTGCGTCCGGAACCGGCCGAGCGGGCGGCCCCCGTACGGCCGGGGCCCGAGCCGGCCGGTCCCGTACGCACGGTGCCGCAGGCCGCGGACTCCGGGCCGCCGGCCCTCGCGGAACCGGTTGCCGAGGAACCGCGGACGCAGGCCGGGGCGCCCGCAGCGGCCGACGCGCCGTGCACGCTGCCGTACGACCTGCCCGACTTCACCGGCCGCGCCAAGGAACTGGCCGAACTCTTCGACTACGTACAGGACGAGGGCCGGGGCGCCGAGCGGTACTCCCGGATCGTGGCCATCGACGGCATGGGCGGCATGGGCAAGACCACCCTGGCCGTACGCGCCGCCCACCGCCTGGCCGCGGGGTACCCCGACGGGCAGCTCCACATCGACCTGCACGGATTCACGCCCGGCGGGAAGCCCGTGTCGCCCGCCAGCGCGCTCGACAGCCTGCTGCGGACCGTCGGCACGCCCGGCGACCGCATCCCCGAGGACCTGGAGGGCCGCACGGCCCTGTGGCGCTCGAAACTGGACGGCCGGCGGATGCTGCTGCTGTTCGACAACGCGGTCGACGCCGCGCAGATCCGGCCCCTGCTGCCGGCCTCGCCCGGCTGTCTGGTGCTGATCACGAGCCGGGGGCGGCTGCTCGACCTCGACGGCGTCGAGTGGGTGTCCATCGGGATGATGGAGCCCGAGGACAGCACCAGCCTGATGACCGAGACGCTCGGCACGACCCGGGTGGCCGCCGAGCCGGAAGCCTCCGCCGAACTCGCCGAGCTGTGCGGCCACCTGCCGCTGGCCCTGCGGATCGCGACCGCCCGGCTGCGCAACAGGCCGCGCTGGACGGTGCGTTACCTGGTGGAGCGGCTGCGCGACGAGAAGCGCCGGATGGACGAGCTGAGTTCGGGCGAGCGCAGCGTCGCGGCGACCCTGCGCCTGTCGTACCTGGCGATGGACGAGGAGTACCGCACGGCGTTCCGCATCCTGAGCCTGTACCCGTGCGCGGGAACCGACGTCCACTCGGCGGCGGCCCTGCTCGGCACGGCCGTCCGGGACGCCGAGGACGCCCTGGAGTTCCTGCTCGACGTCCACCTGGTGCAGCAGCCCGACATCGGCCTCTACACCTTCCACGACCTGGTGCGCAGCTTCGCGCAGAGCCTGCGGGGACCGGCGACGGCGGAGGACGACGCGGCGGCGGTCGAGCGGCTGCTCGGCTACTACCTGACGACCTCCGACGCGGCCTGCGAGGTGCTGTTCCCCGGCCGCGAGCGCCGGCCCACCGGTCTCCCGGCCTACCAGGGCGAACGGCCGACCTTCACGCTGGCCGACCAGGCCGTGCGGTGGTTCGACCGGGAGCAGGCGGGACTGCTGGCGGCCGTGTCCCTCGCCGAGCGGTCCGGCCACGACCGGTACGCGGCCTGTCTGAGCCGCAACGTCGGCTTCCACCTGCACACGCACGGACAGCTCGACGAGTTCTGGAGCGTCGGGCACCTCGCGGTCGCCGCCGCCCGCCGGCTCGACGACCCGGCGCTCCTCGGCATCAGCCTGGCCAACCTCGGCGCGGCCTGCTGGAAGCTCGGCCGTTTCGAGGAAGGGCTTGAGGTGGCCACGGAGGCGCGCGACACGGCGGTCCGCGCCGGGGACCTGCACACCGAGGCGCACAGCGAAGCGACCATCGGCCTGCTGATGTCGATGCTCGGGAGGTACGAGGAGGCCCTGCCCCTGCTGGAGCGGTCCCTCACGATGGCCGGGGAACTGGGCAACCCGCGCGAGGAGGCCGAAAGCCTCACCATGCTCAGTACGTTGTACGAGCGGTGGGGCCGCTATCCGGAAGCGGCCGCCTCCGCCCGCAGGGCGCTCGCGATCGACCGGGACCTCGGCTACCGCAGCAACGAGATCATGGCCTTGGCCGATCTGGCCTTCGCCCAGGTGGGCCTCGGCGAGTACACGGACGCGCACGAGACCTTGAAGCGCGCCCGCGACCTGTGCGACGAGACCAGGTCGCCGGGTGACGTCGCCCTGGTGTTCGCGGTGTCCGCCCAGGTGGCGCAGGAGCGGGGGGACGGCACGCAGGCCCGTGCGTTCGCCGACCGGGCCCTGCTCCTCGGCCGTACGAGCGGCGCCCCGATCCGGCTGGCCAAGGTCGAGAACGTCATCGGCCGGCTCCACATGACGTGGGGGGAGCACGAGGAGGCGCTGGCCCTGCACGCCCACGCCCACAAGATCGCGGCGCCGATGAGCTTCCGGGCCGAGGAGGCGTCCGCGCTGGTGGGCCTCGCCGCGGCGGCCGAGGCCCTCGGGGACTCCCCGGCGGCGGCCGGACACCGTGCGGCCGCGGACGACTTATTCGAGTTCATGGGCCTGCCGGCGCACCGGCGGACGTACTGACCGCGTACGCGGACGTGCCCCGCACCGGAATCCGGTGCGGGGCACGTCCATGCCTGCGCGGCAGGCGGCCGGCTCAGCGTGTGGTGGGGCCCGGGGAGGGGGCGCCCGGTCCGCGGTCGTCCGCGAGGACCTCGTACCCGGAGGGCTGACCGGCGTCCGCCGACGGGACCGTCACACCGACGCCGATCACCAGAGCCGCCGCGAAGATTCCGACCAGTCCAGCCAGCTTGCTGCGCATGTGTTGATCCCCCTGGTTTGCGTAACCGGTGTGCGGTTCCCGTGTGGTGCGGTGGCCGCTCTCGACAAGACACAGACTGGCCGAGGCCCTTACCGGTCCGTTCCCCTCTCGATACCGCTCGCGGGAACGGGCCGGGAACGGCCGGCACCGGCCCGTTCCCGGCCCGGCTCCATGGCCGCCGCGATCCGCGATCCCCGCGCGCTGACCAGCACGTCCGTCCGCGTGGTGCCCGATTCGTACCCGGCCAGATCCAGCAGGGCCCGCACGGTCGCGCGGATCCCGGCCTGTTCCGTCTCGTGCAGCGGTACGGCGTTCCCCTCGGCGGTGATGTCGGCGACGAGGTGCATGCCGTCGACGGTCAGCGTCTCCACACGGAACTTGGCTCCGGTCAAGAGCTCTTCGACGAGATAGGGGGCCGAGTGCCGTGCGGTGACGGCCTGTTCGGCCCATCGGTCGAGTCCGGGCCGGTCGTGCACCCGAACGGTCCACCAACAGCCCGCCTTGTCGGCCGACTTGATGACCACCGGCAGGGGGAAGCGCTCCGCCAGTGAACGCGCCTCGGCGACGGACCCCGCCTCCTCGGCGCGCACGGCCGAGGTCCGGCTCTCGTTGAGGATGCGCCGGATCGTCACCGCGTCCGGCAGCGGACCCGAGGGGGTCTCGCGGCCCGCGGAGAGTTCCCGCAGGACCTCCCCGGCGGCGGCCGCCGCCCCGCTTCCGAGACCCCTTTCGAGGTCGCGCGCGAGGTACAGGACGTGCCCGATCCCGTACTTGAGGACCGTGTCCGTCAACAGGGCGCGCAGCGCGGCCGTGTCGTCGAAGTCCACCCGGAGGAGGCGTTGCGGGGGCAGCTCGGGGGGAAGCCGGGCGTCCGGTGGCCACGGTCCCGGGTCCGCCACCACCCAGACGTCCAGACCCGCCACGACCGCGGCGCGTACGAGACCTGGTCCGGGCCTGACCAGAACGACCCGCTCCGCGGACTTCCTGATGATCACAGAATTCTCCTCCATCGTGTCCCACGATGCTGCCGCCGTGCGTTCCCGGCCCCTTCCCGCCGCGTTCCCGGCCGCCGGGCGGCGTGCGGTCCACGGGCGCCGCGGGTCCCCCGGATGGCCCCGTCACGGGGCCACCCGGGGCCCCGTGTCCGACAGTGGGGGAAGGCACCGAGCCCAGGGGGGCACCCTCACGCCGGAGGCGTACGCACATGGGACTCTTCGACTTCCTGAAGTCCGACAAGAAGAAGGCACACGAGGCCGCCGAGAAGGCGAAGGAGCAGGTGGAGCAGCAGTCGGCCGCGCGGGCGACACCTTCCGCGAGCTCGGCGGCCGACGCCGCCGCGGCCACCAGGGCGGCCGCCGAGCGCATGGCGGCCCCGGCTCCGCCCAAGGCGGGGCCCAGGTCCGCCCCCGCGACCCCCAGCCCGACGTCCGCCGCCCACAAGGCCGTGCCGGCCGCTCCCCACCCGCCCGCGATGCCGAAGCCCGGGCCCGCGCCCGCCGCGCGGGGCGCCGCGCACACCCCCTCACCCGCGTCGGCCGCGCACAAGGCGGTGCCCGCGGCCCCGATGCCCAAGCCGGCGGCCACCGCGAAGAAGCGCACCTACACCGTCAGGCCCGGCGACTCGCTCTCCGCGATCGCCCGCCGCGAGCTGGGCAACGAGGCCCGCTGGCGCGAGCTCTACGCCATGAACAAGGGCGTCGTCGGCCCCAACCCCGACCTGATCCGCCCGGGCGTGGTCCTCACCCTCCCCGGCTGAGACCCCCACGCACACGCGGGAGGGGCCCGGATCCGGCTGGATCCGGGCCCCTCCCGCGTGCCTCAGCGCTGCGTGTCGTCCGAAGCGGAACCGGTCTCGTGCTCCTTGGCCGCGAGCTCGTCGTCGAAGCTCGCCGGAGCGGCGTCCTGCGTCGACAGCTCCGTGGCGGCCGGCGGCTCGACGAGCCAGTCCGGGTTCGACTGCTGGTCCCACCACTTCCACGCCGCGTAGGCGACGCCGGCCAGCACGCCGACGACCACCGCACCCTTGACCAGCCCCTTGTAGCGCTGCCGCCGCTCGTGGCGCCGCACCAGCTTCTGCACTTCCTTGGCCGACACCTGGCCGCGCAGCGCCGCGAACGCCGCCGCCGACCGCGATGCGGCCTCCTCGGCCACCGGAGTGGCGGCCGCGATCGCGCTCTCGATCCGCGGCTGGGTGTAGTCGGCGGCCTGCCGCGCCGCGACGCGGGTCTGGTGCACCGCCTTCGTCGCCGCCCGGTCCACGTTCGGCGGCACGTGTGCGCGCGCCGCCTTGATCCGGGGATGCAGATGGCTGTCGTAGGTCGTGCGCGCCTGCCGGGCGGCCGCGTCGGCCGCGTACGACACCTTGGGCGCCAGCAGTTCGTTGGCCTCATGCGCGTAGTGCACCGCAGCGTCCCTGGCGGATTCCGCGTACGGTGCCACCACTTCCGCCGCGTGCAGGAAACTCTCCCTGGCGCTCTCGGCTGCCAGGCGCACGCTGTCCTTGCGGGTCACGGGATCCTCCTCCTCGGTGGCGGACACAGTTCACCTTTCCACCCTTTGTCGGATCATGCCTCTCCTGTCGACGAGAGGCATGCGTGACAGGGCATACGGGTGGAGGATTTCAGTGCTGCGGAGCGCTCCGTGCGACCATCTGGACCGACAGTGATGACTATGGAAGGCAGATCCGTGGCCGAGAAGCTCTACGCCACCCTGAAGACCACCCACGGCGACATCGAGATCGAGCTGCTGGAGGACTTCGCTCCGAAGACCGTCCGGAACTTCGTGGAGCTCGCCACGGGTGCCCGTGAATGGACCCGCCCCACCGACGGCCAGAAGACCACGGACCCGCTGTACGACGGCACCGTCTTCCACCGCGTCATCAAAGGCTTCATGATCCAGGGCGGCGACCCGCTCGGCAACGGCACCGGCGGCCCCGGCTACCAGTTCGCCGACGAGTTCCACCCCGACCTGGCCTTCACCAAGCCGTACCTGCTCGCCATGGCCAACGCGGGCCCGGGCACCAACGGCTCGCAGTTCTTCATCACCGTGGCGCCCACCGCCTGGCTGACGCGCAAGCACAGCATCTTCGGCGAGGTCACCGACCCGGCGAGCCAGAAGGTCGTGGACGCCATCGCCGGCAGCGCCACCAACCCGCGCACCGAGCGCCCCCTCGACGACGTGATCATCCAGTCCGTGGTCGTCGAGAAGCGCTGACGCCCGCGCGCCGGCCGCCCCGGCCCGGCCCCGGGAACCTTTCCGCCCCGCCCGTCCGTCCTGCATGCGTATGAAGTGATGGGGCACACCGGACCGGCGGGGCGCACGCCTGCCCCGCCGCCGATCGAGGGAACCGATGGACACCGACCGTCTGCCGGGCTGCTACCGCCACCCGGACCGCGACACGGGGATCAGCTGCAACCGCTGCGAGCGCCCCATCTGCCCCGAGTGCATGATCAGCGCCTCGGTCGGCTTCCAGTGCCCCGAATGCGTCCGCGAGGGCTCCGGCACCGGGCACCGGCCGACCGCGAACGCGCCGCGCACCATCGCGGGCGGGGTGGTCGCCGCCGACCCCCACCTCGTCACCAAGATCCTCATCGGGATCAACGTCCTGGTGTTCCTGGTGGGCGCGATCAACCCGGCCCTGGTGGTCCAGCTGGAGCTGATCGGCCGGTACCGGGAGTTCGCGTACGTCGTCGGCCCCATCGAGGGCGTGTCCACCGGTGAGTACCACCGGCTGCTGACCTCGGTGTTCCTGCACACCGAGCTGTGGCACATCGCCGGCAACATGATCGCCCTGTGGGTCATCGGAGGCCCGCTGGAGGCGGCGCTGGGCCGGGCCCGCTATCTGGCGGTCTACCTGCTGTCGGGCCTGGGCGGCAGCGCGCTCGTCTATCTGCTGAGCGCGCCGAACACCCCGACCCTCGGCGCGTCCGGCGCCGTCTTCGGCCTGCTGGGCGCCACGGTCGTCCTGGTACGCCGGCTGCGGTACGAGATGCGGCCGGTCATCGTCATGGTCGTGCTGATGCTGGTGCTGACCTTCGTCCCGCTCGGCGGCATCAGCGTGTCCTGGCCGGCCCACGTGGGCGGGCTGGTGACCGGTGCCCTGGTGGGGCTGGGCATGCTCACGCCCGCCGCGGGCAGGACGCGCACACTCGTCCAGTGGGGGACCTGTGCGGGGGTGTTCCTGCTGGCCACGGCCCTGGTCCTGATCCGTACGGCGGAACTCACCTGATCACACCGGCGTCAACTCTCCACAGAGTTATCCACAGATCTTCTGTCTTTTCCTCAGGTGTGGATGACGCTGTGGATAACTCATGGGGAGAGCTTCCGTCAGAGGTCGGGAGGTGCTACTTCCACTGCGTGGACACACCGAATCCCGCGGCGATGAAGCCGAAACCGACCACGATGTTCCAGTTGCCCAGCGCCTCGATCGGCAGCTGGGTCTCGGTCACGTAGAAGACGACGATCCACGCGAGTCCGATCAGGAAGAACGCCAGCATGACCGGGGCGACCCAGCTGCGGTTCGTCAGCCGGATGGCCTGCGGCTGCCGCGTGGGCGGCGGGGTGTAGTCGTCCTTCTTGCGGATACGTGACTTCGGCACGAGGGGCTCTCCTGTCGATGCGCTGGGGACCTTGCCTGCCCCGGGCGTCCGTTAGCGTAGTGGACCTGTGGCGTTGAAGGAGAAGGGTACGTTGAGCGATTCCGACGACTCCTCCGCGGGTCCCCGTCGCCGGGCCAGACCGGTCAGGCTGCTGACGGCCGCCGTCTTCGCCCTGGCCGGGCTGCTCTTCGTCACCAGTTTCAACACCTCCAAGGGTACGAACATCCGGACGGACGCCTCGCTCCTCAAGCTGTCCGACCTCATCAAGGAGCGCAGCCAGGACAACGCGGAACTGGAGCAGGGCACCGCGGTGGCGCGCCGCCGGGTGGACGCCCTCGCCGACCGCGACGACGGCAGCACCAAGGCCGAGGACGCGAAGCTGGCCGCCCTGCGCGCGGCGTCGGGCACCGAGGAGCTGTCCGGCAAGGGCCTGACGGTCACCCTCAACGACGCCCCGCCGAACGCCACCGCCCGCATCCCCAACGTGCCCGAGCCGCAACCCAACGACCTGGTGATCCACCAGCAGGACCTGCAGGCCGTGGTGAACGCCCTCTGGCAGGGCGGTGCCGAGGGCATCCAGGTCATGGACCAGCGGCTCATCTCCACGAGCGCGGTGCGCTGCGTCGGCAACACCCTGATCCTCCAGGGGCGCGTCTACTCGCCCCCGTACAAGATCTCGGCGGTCGGCGACCCGGGCGCGCTGAAGAAGGCCCTCGCCGCCTCGCCGTCCCTGCAGAACTACCAGATGTACGTGAACGCGTACGGGCTCGGCTGGAAAGTGGACGAGCACAAGGCGCTGACACTTCCCGGCTACTCCGGCACAGTGGACCTCCACTATGCGAAGCCGGTGGCTGCCACCCCGTGAGCGGGTCCGTCCCGACGTCGTACTGCGCCTGGTGGTACGGACGTTCAGCGAGGTGTGCCTGACGGCGGGCACGCTGATCGTGCTCTTCGTCGCGTACGTCCTGCTGTGGACCGGGGTCAAGGCCGACCGGGCCATGGACGGCGAGATGGCCGGGCTGCGCGACCGCTGGGCGGCGGCGGTCCCGGCGGCCGCCCCGGAAGCCGGGCCGCAGCCCGCGCCGTCCGCGCAGCCGGCGCCCCCCGCCGAACCGCCGCCCTATCCCGCCGGCCGGGCCTTCGCCGAGATGTACGTTCCGCGCTTCGGCCCCGACTGGGTCAAGCCCGTCCTGGAGGGCACGGACCCCGAGCTGCTGAAGAAGGGGCTGGGCCACTACGCCGCCACCGCCCGCCTCGGCGCCACCGGGAACTTCTCGGTGGCCGGACACCGGCGCACCTACGGCGATCCCTTCAAGGACTTCCCCGAGCTGCGCACGGGCGACGAGGTGATCCTCAAGGACGAGGGCGCCTGGTACACGTACACCGTGCGGGGCGGGCCCCTGCGTACGCTGCCGACCCAGGTGGGGGTGGTCGCCCCGGTCCCCGAGAAGTCGCCGTTCACCACGCCCGGCCGGTACCTGACCCTCACGACCTGCGATCCGGAGTGGGGCCACAGCCACCGGCTGGTGGTCTGGGCGGAGCTGACCGGCACCCGTTCCGTGGGGCAGGGCCGCCCGGAGGGTTTGTCCGGGTGACCCACCCCGTCGGGCCGCTGCCTTTAGTCTGTTCGCGTACCGCCCCCGCGGTGCGTTGAACGAATGTGGACGAAAAGGAAACAGGCGGCATGTACGGCTGGATCTGGCGGCACCTGCCGGGCAACGCGTTGGTCCGCGCGCTGATCTCACTCGTACTGGTCCTCGCGGTGGTCTTCGTGCTGTTCCAGTACGTCTTCCCGTGGGCCGAGCCGCTCCTGCCGTTCAACGATGTGACGGTGGACGAGGGATCGGGAGCCACTCCGTGAGCGCGCGCATTCTGGTGGTCGACAACTACGACAGCTTCGTCTTCAACCTGGTCCAGTACCTCTACCAGCTCGGCGCCGAATGCGAGGTGCTGCGCAACGACGAGGTCGAGCTCGCGCACGCGCAGGACGGTTTCGACGGCGTCCTGCTGTCCCCCGGGCCGGGCACGCCCGAGGAAGCGGGCGTCTGCATCGACATGGTCCGGCACTGCGCGCGGACGGGCGTTCCCGTCTTCGGCGTGTGCCTCGGCATGCAGTCGATGGCGGTCGCCTACGGAGGGGTCGTGGGCCGGGCCCCCGAGCTGCTCCACGGCAAGACCTCGCCCGTGATCCACGAGGGGCTGGGCGTCTTCGAGGGACTGCCGTCGCCGTTCACCGCGACCCGCTACCACTCCCTCGCCGCCGAGCCCGGCACCCTCCCCGACGCGCTGGAGGTCACGGCGCGCACCGAGGACGGGATCATCATGGGCCTGCGCCACCGGGAGCACGACGTCGAGGGCGTGCAGTTCCACCCCGAGTCCGTGCTGACCGAGTGGGGCCACCGGATGCTCGCGAACTGGCTGGTGCGGTGCGGTGACGCGGGCGCCGTGGAGCGTTCGGTGGGGCTGGCCCCGGTGGTGGGCAAGGCCGTCGCGTGACGACGGTCGCGCCGTCCGCGCCCACGGAGGGCCGGGCCGCGCGACGCAGGGCAGCTCAGGAGGCCGCGAAACGGGCCGCCAGACACACCCGGAGGCGGGGCGGACGGCGGCGCAGGCGGGCGGCGTCGGGCGGCCCGGTGGTCATCGCGAGCCGGCTGGGCGGAGAACTGTTCATCACGATGGGGCTGGTGATGCTGCTGTTCGTCGCCTACCAGCTCTGGTACACGAACGTCGTGGCGGAGCGGGCGGCGAACGGGGCCGCCGGCTCGCTGCGCCAGACCTGGGCGGATCCGCCGGCCGGCGACGGGGCCGCGGCACCGCCGGTGACGGCCTTCGAGCCCGGCCAGGGCTTCGCCATCCTCCACATCCCGAAGCTCGACGTGAAGGTCCCGGTGGCGGAGGGCGTCAGCAAGCCCAAGGTGCTGGACCGGGGCATGGTCGGGCACTACGGCGAGGGCCCGCTGAAGACGGCGATGCCCTCGGACAAGCAGGGAAACTTCGCGGTGGCCGGCCACCGCAACACCCACGGCGAGCCCTTCCGCTACATCAACCGGCTGGTGCCCGGGGATCCCGTCGTGGTCGAGACCCGGGACGCGTACTACACGTACGAGATGACCTCGTCGCTTGTGCAGACACCGCCGACGAACGTGGCGGTCCTGCGGCCCGTGCCGGAAGGGTCCGGTTTCACCGCCGAGGGCCGGTACATCACGCTGACCACCTGCACCCCGGAGTTCACCAGCACCTACCGGATGATCGTATGGGGCAGGATGACCGAGGAACGGCCCCGCAGTCAGGGCCCGCCGCCCGCGCTGACCAGTTGAAGGACGAATCAAGCAGTGTCTCGAGCCCGCCGCCGCGCCGCGGCCCCGCCCGCCGGCAACCGCAGTGTGCTCGCCGGATTCCTGAGCCTGCTGGGCGAGGTCCTGATCACGGTGGGCCTGGTGCTGGGCCTGTTCGTGGCCTACTCGCTGTGGTGGACGAACGTGCTCGCGGACCGGCAGGCCTCCGCGAAGGGCGACGAGGTCCGCCAGCAGTGGCAGACGCCCTCGCAGCCGGCGGAACCCGGGGCGCTGGACACCAAGGACGGCGTCGGCTTCCTGCACGTACCGGCGATGAAGAACGGCGAGGTGCTCGTCAAGCCGGGCACCGCGCCGGACATCCTCGACGACGGCGTGGCCGGGTACTACACGGAGCCGGTGAAGTCGGCGCTGCCGTGGGACGAGAAGGGGAACTTCTCGCTCGCCGCGCACCGCGACGGACACGGGGCGAAGTTCCACAACATCGACAAGGTGAAGAACGGCGACGCGGTCGTCTTCGAGACCCGGGACACGTGGTACGTCTACAAGGTCTTCGCGGAGCTGCGCCAGACGTCGAAGTACAACACCGACGTGATCAACCCGGTCCCGAAGGAGTCGGGCAAGACCGCCCCCGGCCGCTACATCACGCTCACGACCTGCACACCGGTCTACACCTCGAAGTACCGGTACATCGTGTGGGGCGAGCTCGTCCGCACGGAGAAGGTGGACGCGAAGCGGACGCTGCCGGCGGAGCTGCGCTGAGGAAGGCCCCCCGGGGGGCTTCTGCGGCCCCTTCTGAGCCTCGCGGGGCCCCCGGGGTCAACGAGGCCCGGGGCTGTGCCGGACGGGGCGCAGGCGGCCGCGCAGCGGCGGATGCGGAAAAGGTCCGGCCCTTCCCCCGGTCGAGGGGGGAAGGGCCGGACCCTTGACGTGCCTGGCCGGCCCGCTAGCGGCGGCCGTTGCCCCCGGTCAGGCCGGAGATGAGGCCACCGCCGTCCTGCTGGCCCTGCGTGGTGGCGATGTTGACGGCCTGGCCCGAGTTGAGCGGGGTGCCGGGCGGCGGGTTGGTGCCCACCACGATCGCGTTGTCGTCCGTCGGGCCGCCGACGATGCCGACCCTCAGGTTGGCGCGCTGCAGATCGTCCTTGTACTGGCCCAGGGTCCGGGTGGCGAAGTTCGGCACCACGGTCGTCGTCGCGGCCTTGGCGATGGTGATGTTCACCGTCTTGCCCACGTCGAGCTGCTGCCCCGCCGCGAACTGCTGGAGGATCACCGTGCCCGGAGCGGCTCCGGGCTGGTCGGCCTCCGTCACGCTGCCGAGCTTGAGCTTGACGTCCTTGAGCGCCTTCTCCGCGTCGTCCTTGCTCTTGCCCTTGAGCTCCGGGACCACGGCCTTGGCCAGTTCCTTGGAGACCGTCAGCTTGATGACGGAGTTCTTCTCCGCCTCACCGCTCTTCGGGTCCTGCTCCAGCACGATCCCGGGGGTCTGGTCGGACTCCTCGGTCTTGCGCTCGACCTGGAAGCCCCTCTCCTTCAGGGTCTTCTCGGCCTCTTCGTACGTGAGCCGCAGCACGTTGGGGACCTGCACCTTGGGTGCGCCCGAGGAGATGGTCACCGTGACGGTGGAACCCTCGTCGACCTTGAGGTCGGCCGCCGGGTCCTGCTTGCAGACGTTGCCCTTGGGCTGGTCGTTGCAGGGCGCGTCGCCGCCCTTGACCACCTTGAGGCCGACGTTGTCGCCGCTCTTCTGCGCCTGTTCCAGCGTCTGGCCGATGAGCTTGGGCACGGCGGGCCGGTTGTCGGGCGTCTCGCTGAAGAGCGAGCGGCCGATGAGGATCGCGCCGACGAGGACGAGGATGCCGGCCGTGACGAGCAGGACCGTGGAGGCCTTGCTCTTCTTCTGCTGGCGGCGGCCCTGGCCCTGGTCGTAGCCGCCGTGGCCCTGGTCGCCGTAGCCGTAGCCGCCGTCGCCCGGGGGCATCGGCGGCATCATCGCGGTCTGGCCGCCTTCGGTGGCGCGCAGGGCGGTGGTGGGCTGGTCGTAGCCCGGCTGCCCGTACCCGTGTCCCTGGTCGGGGTAGCCGTAGCCGGCCGCGCCCATCGAGGCGGTGGCGGCGACGGGCTGGCCGTCGAGGCAGGCCTCGATGTCGGCGCGCATCTCGTCGGCCGACTGGTAGCGGTAATCGGGGTCCTTGACCAGGGCCTTGAGGACGATGGCGTCCATCTCGGGCGTGATCTCGGAGTCGAAGTTCGACGGCGGCTGCGGCTCTTCCCGCACGTGCTGGTAGGCGACGGCCACGGGGGAGTCGCCGACGAACGGGGGCCGCACGCTGAGCAGCTCGTAGAGCAGGCAGCCCGCGGAGTAGAGGTCGGAGCGGGCGTCGACCTGCTCGCCCTTGGCCTGCTCCGGGGAGAGGTACTGGGCGGTGCCGATGACGGCGGCGGTCTGCGTCATGGTCATGCCGGAGTCGCCCATGGCGCGGGCGATGCCGAAGTCCATGACCTTGACCTGGCCGGTGCGCGTCAGCATCACGTTCGCGGGCTTGATGTCGCGGTGCACGATGCCGGCCCGGTGCGAGTACTCCAGGGCCTGGAGGATGCCGATGCACATCTCCAGGGTGCGCTCGGGCAGCAGCTTCCGGCCGGAGTGCAGCAGTTCGCGCAGGGTGGAGCCGTCGACGTACTCCATCACGATGTACGGGATGGAGATGTTGTCGACGTAGTCCTCGCCGGTGTCGTAGACGGCGACGATCGCGGGATGGTTCAGCGACGCGGCCGACTGGGCCTCGCGCCGGAACCGGGCCTGGAAGGACGGGTCACGGGCGAGGTCGGCACGCAGGGTCTTGACGGCGACGGTACGGCCGAGCCGGGTGTCGTGGGCGAGGTAGACCTCGGCCATGCCACCACGGCCGAGCACGTGGCTCAGCTCGTACCGGCCGCCGAGGCGACGCGGCTCTTCCATAACGTTGCAGCCCTCTCCGTCAGTCCCGACCGCACCTGTGTGTGGTCCGGCGGTGTGCTGTTCGCGCAAAGGCTACCGGCCGATCGTCCGTGATCGGTTCGTGGCCACAGGCTGATACTGGACCGGTACCGTACGCTCGGATCCGGGCGGAATTCAGTGATGTGGGTCACTCCGCTCCGGTCCGTCATTGCTTGGTCACCCCTGGCTGTTGAGCACCGCTTCCATGACGGCCTTCGCGACGGGGGCGGCCAGACCGCCACCGCTGATCTCCTCGCGCTCCGCGGCGCTGTCCTCGATGACGACGGCGACGGCGACGGGCGAGGACTTGTCCGAGGTCTCGGCGTAGGAGATGAACCAGGCGTACGGCCGCTTCTTGTTGCCCTCGCCGTGCTGGGCGGTTCCGGTCTTGCCGCCGACCGTCACGTCCTTGATCTTGGCCTTGGGGCCGGTGCCCCTCTCGACGACGTTGACCATCATCTGCTGGATCTTCTGGGCGTTGGCGGCGGAGAGCGGGCGGCTCATCTCCTGCGGCTCGTGCTTCTCGATGACGTCCAGGTTGGGGGCGGTGAGCTGGTCGACCATGTACGGCTTCATCAGCTTGCCGTCGTTGGCGATCGCGGCGGTGACCATGGCCATCTGGAGCGGGGTGGCGGCGGTGTTGAACTGCCCGATGGAGCTGAGGGCGTTGCCGTCCCTGGCCATCTTCTTGTCGTAGATGCTGGCGAACGCGCGGACCGGAATGTCGACCTTGTCGTTGTTGAAGCCGAACTTCTCGGCGGTCTCCACCATCTTGTCGCGGGTGACCTTGTCGCCCAGGTTCGCGAAGACGGAGTTGCAGGAGACCTCCATCGCCTTGTTCAGGCTGGCCTTCTCGCAGCCCTTGGCGTGGTTCTCCATCGGGGTCTGGGTGCCGGGCAGGATGTACGGCTCGGGGGTGTCCGTCGGGTCGTCGATGTTCTTGACGACGTTGTTCTCCAGGGCCGCGGCCGCGGTGACCACCTTGAACGTGGAGCCCGGCGGGTACGTCTCGCGCAGCGCGCGGTTGACGAGCTTCTTGTCCTCGCTGTCCTTCAGCGCGACCCAGGCCTTCTCGTCGGCCTTGGAGTTGCCCGCGAAGCTGGAGGGGTCGTACGAGGGGGTGGAGACCAGGGCGAGGATGGCGCCCGTGCGCGGGTCGATGGCGGCGACCGCGCCCTTGTTCTTGCCGAGCGCCTCGAAGGCGGCCTTCTGGGCCGCGGGGTTGAGCGTGGTGACGACGTTGCCGCCCTGCTTCTTCTCCCCGGTGAACATGCCGATGGTGCGGTCGAAGAACAGCCGGTCGTCGTTGCCGGTGAGGATGCCGTCCTCGAGCGATTCGAGCTGGGTGGAGCCGAAGGCCTGCGAGGCGTAGCCGGTGACCGGCGCCCACAGCTCGCCTTCCGCGTAGGTCCGCTTGAACTTGTAGTCGCTGCCGTCGGTGACCGCGGAGCCCGTGATCGGCGCGCCGTTGACGATGATGTTGCCGCGCTCGGTCGCGTACTGGGCGATCTGGACCCGGCGGTTCTCCTTGCGCGTGCTGAGTTCCTCGGCCTGGACGTACTGCAGCCAGTTCGTGCGGATCAGCAGGGCGAGGACGAGCAGCCCGCAGAACAGCGAGATGCGGCGCAGGGGCTTGTTCATGACGGGCGGACCACCTGGGTCATCTCGGAGTCGGGGGACGGGGCGGGGGCCGGGGCGGGGCGGCGTGCGGTGTCGCTGATCCGGATGAGGATGGCGATGAGGATCCAGTTGGCCAGGACGGAGGAACCGCCGGACGCGAGGAAGGGCATCGTCATGCCGGTGAGGGGGATGAGGCCCATGACTCCGCCGGCGACCACGAAGATCTGGAGCGCGAAGGCGCCGGAGAGGCCGATGGCGAACAGCTTGCCGAAGGGGTCGCGGGCCGCGAGGGCGGTGCGGACGCCCCGCTCGATGATGAGGCCGTAGATCAGGAGGAAGGCCATCACACCGGCGAGCCCGAGCTCTTCGCCGACGGTGGAGAAGATGAAGTCGGAGTTGGCGGCGAAGCCGATGAGGTCGGAGTTGCCCTGGCCCCACCCGGCGCCGAGGACGCCGCCCGAGCCGAAGCTCATGATCGACTGGCCGACCTGCTCGCAGGCGCCGGAGGTGGCGTAGCAGGCGAAGGGGTCGAGCCAGGCGGTGACGCGGGCCTTGACATGGCTGGCGGTGGCCCCGACGACGGTGGCACCGCCGACCGACATCAGCAGGCCGATGACGATCCAGCTGGTGCGCTCGGTGGCCACGTACAGCATGATCACGAACATGCCGAAGAAGAGCAGCGAGGTGCCGAGGTCGTTCTCGAAGACGAGGACGAGCAGGCTCATCGCCCAGATCATCAGGATCGGGCCGAGGTCGCGGCCGCGCGGCAGGTAGAGGCCCATGAAGCGGCGGCTGGCCAGCGCGAGCGCGTCGCGCTTCACCATGAGGTAGCCGGCGAAGAAGATCGCGATGACGATCTTCGCGAACTCGCCGGGCTGGATGGAGAAGCCGCCGACGCTGATCCAGATCTTGGCGCCGAACACGTCGGCGCCGAGGCCCGGGATGACCGGCAGGATCAGCAGGATCAGGGCGCCGGCCATGGAGATGTACGTGAACCGCTGAAGGACGCGGTGGTCCTTGAGGATCAGCAGCACGGCGGCGAACAGGGCGATGGCCACCGCCGTGTACATCATCTGGCGGGGTGCCGACGGGGAGAAGGCGCCGAAGGAGTTCTTCGCCAGGTTCTGCAGCCGTTCGGACTGGTCCAGGCGCCAGATCAGCACGAGGCCCAGGCCGTTGAGGAGCGTGGCCAACGGCAGCAGCAGCGGGTCGGCGTACTTCGCGTACCGGCGCACGACGAAGTGCGCGATCCCGGCGAGGGCGCCGAGGCCGAGGCCGTAGAGCAGCATGCCGGGCGGCAGGGTGCCGTTGATCGCGAGGCCCACGTTGGCGTAGGCGAACATCGGGATGACCACGGCGAAGACGAGCAGCAGGAGCTCGGTGTTCCGCCGGCTCGGCAGCTCGATGGCCCCGATGGTGGTCGTGTTGGTGACAACGCTCATGGTGTGGCAGGCCCCCTGCGCCCGCGTGTGACTGCTACTTCCCGCACAGGCCGACCAGCTGCTGCTCCTCGGGAGTCAGGCTGGGACCGGGTGTCGGAGTGTTCTGCGCCTCGGCGTTGCGGCGCTCTTCGTCCTTCTTGCAGGCGGAGGCCTGGACGCCGAGGTCGTCGAGCTTCCTCTTGGCGACGTCGAGGCTGCCTTCGCTGATGGTGGCCTCGACCAGCTTGCGCTTGAAGGGCGGCAGGTACTTCAGCTCGATGTCGGGGCGGTCGGTCTCCACCTTGGAGAGCTTCAGCGGGCCGAGCTTCGGGCTGATGCCGCGGAAGAGAGCGACGTGCTCGCCGTTCTTGCCGACGTAGAACTGGGTCTGGGTCCAGCGCCAGCCGGCGTACAGGCCGCCGCCGATGACACCGACGACGATGAGCAGGGTCAGCGTACGCGTGGTCCACTTGCGCCCTTTGCTGCGGCGCCTGCGGGGGTGGTCGTACGTGTCCTCGTAGCCGGAGTCGGCGTCGTAGCGGTCGGCTTCGCCGAAGCTGCCGTAACCGCCGCCGCCCTGGCCCTGCTCGGAGTACCCGTAGCCGGGGGCGTCGCCGCTGCCGGGGGGGCCGAAGGCACCGGCGGGCGGCGGGGACTGGCGGCCGAGGCCCGAGGCCCGGCCGGCCGGGGTCTGCATGGCGTTGCCGCCGTCGAAGAGCTGGTGCTGGTTCTCGGCGACCGCGCCGACGACCACCGGGGTGTCGCTGACCTGGGCGGCGAGGGTGTCGCCGCTGTCGGTGTCGAGGACGTCCGCGACGATGCAGGTGATGTTGTCGGGTCCGCCGCCGCGCAGCGCGAGCTGGATCAGGGACTGCACGGTCTCGCGGGGGCCGTGGTAGTCGGCGAGGGTCTCTTCCAGGGTCTGGTGCGAGACCACGCCGGAGAGCCCGTCGGAGCAGATCAGGTAGCGGTCGCCGGCGCGGACCTCACGGATGGAGAGGTCGGGTTCGACGATGTCGCCGCTGCCGAGCGCCCGCATCAGCAGCGAGCGCTGCGGGTGGGTGGTGGCTTCCTCTTCCGTGATGCGGCCCTCGTCGACGAGGCGCTGCACCCAGGTGTGGTCCTGGGTGATCTGGGTGAGGACGCCGTCGCGCAGCAGGTAGGCACGGGAGTCGCCGACGTGGACGAGACCGAGGCGCTGGCCGGTCCACAGCAGGGCGGTCAGGGTGGTCCCCATGCCCTCGAGCTGGGGATCCTCCTCGACCATGACGCGCAGCTGGTCGTTGGCGCGCTGCACGGCGGTGGCGAGGGAGGTGAGGATGTCGGAGCCCGGGACGTCGTCGTCGAGCTGCACGAGCGTGGAGATCACCTCGGAGCTCGCGACCTCGCCGGCGGCCTGGCCTCCCATGCCGTCGGCGATCGCGAGGAGACGGGGGCCGGCGTAGCCGGAGTCCTCGTTCCCCTCGCGGATCATGCCCTTGTGTGATCCGGCGGCGAACCGCAGGGACAGACTCATGCGCACCTCGCCGGTCGGCTCCGGGTACAACCGGTCTCGAGCCACACTGCCCACCCTCCGGTCGGGAGCGCGCACGTGTCCGTGTCCTCGGTGGGACGGATCACCGCCGCGCGCTCGCTCCGCTCGCTCATTCTCGTACTACTTCCGCAGCTCGATGACGGTCTTGCCGATGCGGATCGGTGCGCCCGGCGGAATGGGCGTCGGGGTGGTCAGCCGGGTCCGGTCGAGATACGTGCCGTTGGTGGACCCGAGATCCTCGACGATCCACTGGCCGTCACGGTCGGGATAGATCCTGGCATGGCGGCTGGACGCGTAGTCGTCGTCCAGCACGATCGTCGAGTCGTGGGCGCGGCCCAGCGTGATCGTCTGGCCTGCGAGGGCCACCGTGGTTCCCGTGAGGGTGCCCTCGGACACGACGAGCTTGGTGGGCGCACCGCGGCGCTGGCGTTGCTGCGGAGGCGCGGCCTGGCGGCCCGCCTGCTGCGGTGCGCTGGTGGCGCCGCCGCGGCGGGAGCCGCGCTGCGTCACTCTCGTTCCGAAGAGGTCGCTGCGGATGACCTGGACGGCCACGATGACGAACAGCCACAGAACGGCTAGGAAACCCAACCGCATGACCGTCAGGGTCAGCTCTGACATTGCCCCCGCTTCACCCTTCGGCTTGCCGGTAAATGATGGTGGTGCTGCCCACGACGATCCGCGAGCCGTCGCGGAGCGTAGCGCGGGTGGTGTGCTGCCCGTCCACCACGATGCCGTTGGTGGACCCGAGATCCTGGATCGTCGAGGGCGTTCCGGTCCGGATCTCACAGTGCCGGCGGGATACGCCGGGGTCGTCGATCCGCACGTCGGCTTCCGTGCTTCGGCCGAGTACGAGCGTGGGGCGCGAGATCTGGTGGCGGGTGCCGTTGATCTCGATCCAGTGCCGCCGGGGACCGCCCGGGCCGGCCGCGGGGGCCGCTCCGGCGGGTCCGCCGGGGGCGGGACGCCGCGCGCCCGCGCCGCCGGGCGGCGGCGCACTGGGCATGGGCGGGGCGGCGACCGGCGGGTAGCCGTAGCCGCCCTGCGGCTGGTTCTCCGGCGGGTAGCCGTAACCGCCCTGTGGTGAGGGCGGCCCTGCCTGCGGCTGGGAGGTGCTGGAGGCGAGGGTGCGGCTGCGGACCCTGTAGAGCCCGGTGTCCAGGTCGTCGGCCTTCTCCAGATGGACCTTGATGGGGCCCATGAAGCTGTAGCGCTGCTGCTTGGCGTAGTCGCGGACGAGGCCCGCGAGCTCGTCGCCGAGCTGCCCGGAGTAGGGGCTCAGACGGTCGTAGTCACCGGCGCTGAGCTCGACGATGAAGTCGTTGGGGACGACGGTCCGCTCGCGGTTCCAGATGGTGGCGTTGTTGTCGCACTCCCGCTGGAGGGCGCCGGCGATCTCCACCGGCTGGACCTCGGACTTGAACACCTTGGCGAAGGTGCCGTTCACCAGACCTTCGAGTCGCTGCTCGAACCGCTTCAGAACTCCCATGGGGCACCTCCTCCGTCGTTGTCGCCCTGTACTGCTTACTGATCGTATCCACGCGTGGCGGATTCGGGTGGTTCCCCATCGCTCCTGTGAGGACGAGTGTTGGTCCTCACAAGGGATCGTAGGGGCGCCGCAGGAACAGTGTCCCGCACCGGGACCGGAGTGCGGGAGGGGCCCGTCCGACGAGGGGTGCGGGGGTGCCGGGAAAGCGATGTGAAACCACCCCGTCCGCCGTGCTAATGTTTCGACGTCGCCAGGGGAACGGCCCGAAAGGGAAGAACCACTGGGGAGCTGCTCGGGCGAGTGGCGGAACGGCAGACGCGCTGGCTTCAGGTGCCAGTGTCCTTCGGGACGTGGGGGTTCAAATCCCCCCTCGCCCACATCGACGAGACGGTCGTCACTGCGGAAGCGGTGGCGGCCGTTTCGTGTTTTCCCCGCCCGGGTCGCGTGTGTGACGTACGTCCCTCCCGGGCGCCCTGACGTGCGGACTTGCCGGCGGGACCGGTTTGGTCGGATCAACTGTCCGCATGGTGGGACCAGTTGCGGCCGACGGGGCCGCGCGGGCGGTCGTTCGACTTTCGTCGCGGCGGGGGCGACGAAAGAGGGCAGCCGGGCGGGACCGCGGGTGTCTAGGGTCGGTCGGGTGGATGTGACGGCGAAGACGCGTGCGTGCTGGGGCTGGCTGAGGGGGCCGGAGCCGTGGACCCGGCGGATGCTGGCGGCGGACCTGGCGGTCGGCGGCGTGCTGGCCATCCTCGGCCTGGGCGTCGACGAGCTCAGCGACGGGTCCGGTCCGCGGATGCTCGTGGGCTCCGTGGTCGTGGTGGCACTGACCCTGTTGCGCCGGCGGTTGCCGGGGACCGTGCTCGTGGTCGCCTCGGCGGTGGGCGCCCTCCTCCCGGGGACGTTCTTCATCACGCCCCTGCTGGCCTGGTCGGCGGGGCGGCGGATCGTCGGGGTGGGCCGGGCGATGGCCGCCTTCGCGCTGGCCTTCGTCGCGGCGGTCGGCGCCAGCGTGGCGGACCAGTCGGCGCAGATGCAGCCGCTGTTGGTGATCGTGTTCTCGACGCTGATGTTCCTGGCCATGATCGTGATGCCCGGTCTGGCCAGCCGGTACTGGTCGCAGCGGCGCACCCTCCTGCGGGCGCTCCACGAGCGCAACGGACAGCTGCTGCGCGAGCGGGCGATGGTCGCCGGGCAGGCGAGGCTGCGCGAGCGGCAGCGCATCGCCCAGGACATGCACGACAGCCTCGGGCACCAGCTGGCCCTGATCTCCGTGCACACCGGGGCGCTGGAGGTGGATCCGGAGCTCACCGGCCGCCAGCGCGAGGCGGTGGGCGTGCTGCGGCAGGCCTCGGTGGCCGCGATGCACGAACTGCGCGAGGTCGTCGGCATCCTGCGCGACGGCGTGGAGGCGCCCGCCCCGGTGGAGGAGGCCCAGCCCGCGGCGCGCGGCGTGGCCGGGATCGCGGGGGTCGTGGAGGCGGCGCGGGGCTCGGGCACCGACGTACGGCTGACCACGTCGGGGCAGCCGAGGCCGCTGGTTGCGGCCTGCGACCACGCCGCGTACCGGATCGTCCAGGAGGCCCTGACCAACGCGTACAAGCACGCTCCGGGGGCGCCGATCGCGGTGGAGCTGCGGTACGAGGAGGACTCGCTGGTGGTGGAGATCGCCAACTGTCCGGCGGCCGGTCCGGCGGACGTCGAGGTGGTCTCGGGCGGTCAGGGCCTGACGGGACTGCGCGAGCGGGCGCGGCTGGTCGGCGGGATGGTGCACGCGGGCGCCACCGAGGCCGGCGGGTTCCGGGTGGCCGGAGTGCTCCCGTACGGGACCGAGCCGGCCGGGGTGGAGGACGTGGCCGACGACTTCGGGCAGCGGGCCCATGCGCAGACGCACGCGCCGGCCGGGGTGCGGGGGCCGGACGGCGAGCGGCCGATGGACTGGGAGGCCGTGGACCGGGAGCTGGCCGTACGGGTGCGCAGCCGGACCGGTGGCATCGCGGTGGGCTGCGGGATCGCCTTCGCGGCGGTGGTGCTGCTGGTGATCGTGCTCGGCGCCGGGGCGGTGCTGCTGGCGGACTCGGCGGGTGAGGCGATGATCGGCCGGGACGAGTTCGACGCCGTGCACGTGGGCGAGTCGGAGGCGTCCGTCCGCGACCGGCTGCCGAGCGGAGAGAGCTTCATGACGGCGGGGGCGGTGCGCAAGGGGCCGGCCAGGCCGCCGGGCTCGGAGTGCCTGGCGCTGCTGGCCGAGGAGTCGTCGGGAAGCTGGGGCACGGACCTGGTTTTCCGGTTCTGCTTCAAGGACGGCAAGCTCGTCGACAAGCAGGTCTACGAGGTCAAGCAGTAGGAGCACGGGTGACAGCCGAAGTGATCCGCGTGGTGATCGCCGACGACGAGCCGTTGATCCGGGCCGGGATCAGGATGATCCTGACCTCGGCGCCGGACATCGAGGTCGTCGCGGAGGCGGCGAACGGCCGGGAGGCGGTGGAGCTGGCCCGCTCGCACGCGCCCGACGTGATGCTCCTCGACATCCAGATGCCGGTGATGGACGGGCTGACCGCCCTGGGGGAACTGCGGCGGGCCGTGCCGCAGGTGCGCGCGCTGATCCTTACGACCTTCGGGGAGAAGGAGAACGTGCTGCGGGCGCTGGGCCAGGGAGGTGCGGGATTCCTGCTGAAGGACTCGGCGCCGGGCGAGCTGATCGGGGCCGTCCGGGCCGCCGCGGGCGGGGACGCGTACCTCTCCCCGGGGGCCACCCGGCACGTCGTGGACCAGCTGGCGTCGGGGAGGGCCGCCGTGCGCGGCGAGGAGGCCCGGCGTCAGGTGGCGGCGCTGAGCGAGCGGGAGCGCGGTGTGCTGGCGCTGCTCGGCGAGGGACTCTCCAACGCGGACGCAGGCCGGCGGCTGCACATGAGCGAGGCGACCGTGAAGACCTACGTGAGCCGGATCCTGGCGAAGCTGGGCTGTGAGAACCGGGTCCAGGCCGCCCTGCTGGCCAGGGACGCCGGGCTGTAGATACGGTCAGCCCGTTCGAGAAGCGATCGATGAACGGGTGGGGGCGGCGCCGATGGCGGCGGTAGCGGGGCAGCGGATTCCGGACGTGGCGGGCTTCGCGCCGCGCGTGGCCACGGGTTCGCCCAAGGAGCAGGGCAAGGCGCTGCGCGTGCGCGTGCCGCGGTCGGCGCACGCCGCCTTCGCGGCGCCGGCGGACCGGCCGGACGCGGTCCGGGCTGTGGAGGAGTCCAACGCGGGGCGGGTCGCCGAGCTGACTCCGATACGGGTGGGCCGGATGGCCGCGAACCCCTTCGCGTTCCTGCGCGGGGCGGCCGGGCTGATGGCCCACGACCTGTCGGGCGGCCCCGTGACCGGGGTCGGCGCGCAGATCTGTGGTGACGCCCACGCGGCGAACTTCGGCCTGTACGGGGACGCCCAGGGGCGGCTCGTGATCGACCTGAACGACTTCGACGAGACCGTGTTCGGCCCGTGGGAATGGGACGTCAAGCGGCTGGCGACCTCGCTGGTGCTGGCCGGCCGGGTGGCCGGCGCGGACGAGGACACCTGCCGGGCGGCCGCCCTCGACGCGGTGGGCGCCTACCGGCGGACCGTGCGGCTGCTGGCCAAGCTGCCCGCCCTCGACGCGTGGAACGCCATCGCGGACGAGGAGCTCGTCTCGCACACGGACGCCCGCGATCTGCTGGGCACGCTGGAGCGGGTCTCGGTGAAGGCCCGCAACAACACCTCCGCCCGGTTCGCCGCCAGGTCGACGGTGACCGGGCCGGACGGCGGTCTGCGCTTCGTCGACGCGCTGCCCGTGCTGCGCCGCGTGGGCGACGGGGAGGCGGCGGCCGTGGCGGCCTCGCTCGGCTCCTACCTCCGGACGCTGCAGGGCGACCGGCTGCCGCTGCTGGCCCGGTACGCGATCCAGGACGTGGCCTTCCGCGTGGTGGGGACCGGGAGCGTCGGCACCCGCTCGTACGTGGTGCTGCTGCTGGACCACCGGGGCGAGGCCCTGGTGCTGCAGGTGAAGGAGGCGCGGCCCTCGGTGCTGCTGCCGCACCTGCCCGCGCTGGGCTTCACCTCGCCGCCCGAGGAGCACGAGGGCCGCCGGGTGGTCGCCGGGCAGAAGCGCATGCAGGTGGTCTCCGACATCATGCTGGGCTGGACCACGGTGGAGGGGCGGCCGTTCCAGGTGCGGCAGTTCCGCAACCGCAAGGGCAGCGTGGACCCGGCGGCGCTGTCCGTCGACCAGCTCGACGACTACGGGCGGATGACCGGCGCCCTGCTGGCCCGCGCCCACGCGCACAGCGTCGACCCGCGGCTGCTGGCCGGCTACTGCGGCAAGAACGAGGAGCTGGACGAGGCGATGGCGGCCTTCGCGGTGGCCTACGCCGACCGGACCGAGGCCGACCACGCCGACCTGGTGGCGGCCGTGCGGGGCGGGCGGATCGCCGCGGAAGCCGGGGTCTAGGGCCGTGCCGGAGCGCAGTGCGGGCGGGCGGTGTCCCTCCCCCGGCCACCGCCGGGAGGTGCCCCCGGTGACGACGTCGCCCGCGCGGGCGGGCCGTAGGCTGGCCGGGTGAGCGAGCAGACCGAGCAGCCTGAGCAGACAGTCCCCGGTGGTTCCGGCGACTCCTCCACCGGTGAGGAGCGCCCCGAGGCGCGCCTGGAGCGGGCCGTACGGGCCGCCGAGCAGGCGCTGATCGAGTTCGAGATCGCGGTGGAGACCTTCCGCGTGGAGGTGGAGAACTTCTCCCGCCTGCACCACCAGAAGCTCGGCCCCATGTACTCCAGGCTCGACGAGCTGGACGCGTTGATCGCCGAGGCGAAGGCGGCCCGCAGCGGGGACCGCGACGACCTGCGCCGGGCCAAGGAAGCGCGCGCGCTGGTCATGCCGATGCCGGGGGTGGACGAGCTGTTCCACGACTGGCTGAGCTCGGACGGGATCTCCGACGACGCCTCCGCGATGCTCACCGACCGGCCCGTGCGGCCGCCGGAGCGGGTGCGGCCCTCGGAGGAGGTGCGCCGCCTGTACCGCGAGCTGGTCCGCCAGGCGCATCCCGACCTCGCCCAGGAGGAGGCGGAGCGGGAACGGCGCGACGCGTTCATCGCGCGGGTCAACGCCGCGTACGGGCGGGGCGACGAGGTGCAGCTGCGCGAGCTGGCCGAGGAGTGGGCGGCGGGCCCGGCCCCGGAGGCGGCCGCCCCGAGCGAGAGCGAGGAGCTCTACGCCCGGCTGGAGTGGCTGGCGCAGCGCAAGGAGCTGCTGGCGCTGGTGGCCCGGGAGCTGGAGGACAGCGCGATCGGGTCGATGCTGAGGATGGCGCCCGACGATCCGGACCGGCTGCTGGAGGAGATCGCGGAGCAGCTGCTGGCGCAGGTTTCCGAGCGCGAGGCGGAGCTGGCGGCCGCGCTCGCCGCGGAGTGACCGGGCGGGCTGGTGCCGGCGGGGCCTGACGGGCCCGTCGGATAGGTTGGAAGGACCATCTGCGATGAGAGAAGGCGACGTATGAACTTCGGACCGCTTCCCTCGGTGGACGCCGCCGCGGTGCCCTCCGAAGGCTTTGTCCTCGACGTCCGTGAGGACGACGAATGGGCGGCCGGTCACGTCGAGGGCGCTCTGCACATCCCGATGAGCGACTTCGTCGCCCGCTTCGGTGAGCTGACGGAGGCCGTCGAGGACGGCCGCCGGGTGTACGTGATGTGCCGGGTCGGCGGGCGTTCCGCGCAGGTCACCCAGTACCTCGTGCGCCAGGAGATCGACGCCGTGAACGTCGACGGCGGGATGCAGGCCTGGGACGGCGCCGGACGCCCGATGGTGACGGACAGCGGGAGCCCGGCCTTCGTGCTGTAGCCCCTGCTCAGCCGAGGGGGTGGGCGGCCAGCAGGTCGCCCAGGGCCTCCTCGTGCGCGGCGGCCGGGCCGAGCTGGAGTTCCAGCTGCTTGGCCCAGGCGTGGTAGCGGTGCAGCGGGTAGTCGGTGTCGGCGCCGAAGCCGCCGTGCAGGTGCTGGGCGGTCTGCACGACCCGGCGCACGCCCTCCGAGGCCCAGATCTTGGCGACCGCGACGTCACCGGAGCTCGGCAGGGGACCGCCGGCGCCGCCGGTCGCGGCGTCGAGCCGCCAGGCGGCCTGCCACAGGGTGACCTCCATGGCGCGCAGGTCGATGTACCGGTCGGCGGCCTGGACGGCGACGGCCTGGAAGGTGGCCACCGGGAAGCCGAACTGCTCGCGTTTGCCGGTGTACTGGCTGGTCATGGTGAGGACGCCCTCGCCGAGCCCGAGGGCCAGGGCGCAGGTGCCGGTGGCGAGGAGCTGGCGGAGCCGCTCCCAGGCTTCCGGGGCGTCGATGAGGTGGGCGGCGTCCACCCGTACGCCGTCCAGGGCGAGTTCGGCGAGCCGCTCGCCGCTGGTGGAGACCTGCTCGGCGAGGGCGAGGCCCTCGGCGGTGCGCGGGACGAGCGCGAGGACGGCGTCGCCCTCGCCGGTGTGGGCCGGTACGGCGATCCAGTCGGCGCTCTGCGCCCAGGGGACGGCGGTCTGCGTGCCGTCCAGGATCCAGTCCGCGCCTTCGCGGCGGGCCGTGACGGCGAGTTCGGCCGGGTCGTGGCCGGAGCGGCCGTGCGCGGCGGCGGTGAGTACGAGCGTGCCGCGTCCGGCGGCGGGCAGCAGGGCGGCGGCCAGTTCGGGGCTGCCGTGGGCCTGGACGGCCATGGCGGCGGCGCAGTGCTCCAGCAGCGGGACCCGTGCCAGCACCCGGCCCGCCTCGCGCAGCACCAGGCACAGGGCGATGGCGTCCAGGCCGGCCCCGCCGTGCTCCTCGGCGAGGACCAGGCTCAGCAGGTCTGACCCGGCGAGCCTGGCCCACAGCGGCCGGTCGAACTCGTCGGCGACGGCGCCCGGGGTGAGCGCGGGGCTGGGCACGCCGTCGGGTGCGACGTCCGCGAACACGGCCCTGGCCGCCTCGACGGCGGCCTGCTGCTCCTCGGTGAAGGTGAAGTCCACTGCCTGTCCTCCCGCGCGCATTCAGGTCTGACGGTGCGTCAAGATAGAACACGTTCTGGAAATTGGACAGAGGAACTCCCTAGCGGTCGAAGTCGATCTCCACTTCCTCGGTCAGCGGGTGCGACTGGCAGGCCAGGACGAACCCGGCCTCCGTCTCCTCGGACTCCAGCGCGAAGTTCCGGTCCATCCGGACCTCGCCCGACACCAGGAACGCCCGGCAGGTGCCGCAGACCCCGCCCTTGCACGCGTACGGGGCGTCCGCGCGGTTGCGCAGCACCGCGTCCAGCAGGGATTCCCCGTCCTGGACCGGCCAGGTGCCGGAGCGCCCGTCGAGCCGCGCGGTGACCCGACCCTGAGAGGCGGCCGCCGAGGCCGCCGTTCGGGCCGGCGCCGTGGGCTCCTCCACGTGGAAGATCTCCTCGTGCACCCGGGTCCGTACGACGCCGAGCACGCTCAGGGCCCGCTCCGCGCCCTGCACCAGACCGTAGGGGCCGCACAGGAACCAGCCCGTCACCTCCGCCACCGGAAGGAGCGCGGGCAGCAGGGCCGCCAGCCGCTCCTCGTCCAGCCGCCCGGAGGGCAGCCCGGACTCCTGCTCCTCCCGGGAGAGGACCGTCACCAGCTGGAACCGTGCCGGGTACCGGTCCTTGAGGTCGGCGACCTCCTCCAGGAACATCGTCGAGGCCGCCGTACGGTCGCTGCGCACGAGGCAGAAGCGGGCGTCCGGCCGGGCGGCCAGCAGGCTCGCGGCGATGGACAGCACGGGCGTGATGCCGCTGCCGCCGACGATCGCCGCATAGTGCCCCGCGGCCGGGGCGGCGGCGGGCTCCAGCACGAACCGGCCGGCCGGGACCATGACGTCCAGGACGTCCCCGGCCGCGATCTCCTTGTGGGCGAAGGTGGAGAACTCCCCGCCCTCCACCAGCCGCACCCCGACCCGCAGCTCCGCCGGGCCCGGGCCGTGCGGCGCCGGGGCGGGGGAGCAGATCGAGTAGGTGCGACGGACCTCGGTGCCGCCCTCGGGGGCGGTGCGGCGCAGGGTCAGGTGCTGGCCGGGGGCGTGCCGGTACTCCTCGCGCAGTTCCGCCGGAACCCGGAGGGTCAGCGCCACCGAGTCGTCGGTGAGCCGGTCGACAGCCGCCACCGTCAGCGGGTGGAACGCGCCGTGGCGGGGGGCGGCCATCTACAGCTCCTTGAAGTGGTCGAACGGTTCGCGGCAGGCGGTGCAGCGGCGCAGCGCCTTGCATGCGGTGGAGGAGAAGCGGCTGAGCAGTTCGGTGTCGGTCGATCCGCAGTTCGGGCAGCGGACCGACAGGGTGAGCGGGACCGGTCCGCCGGCCGCGTGCGGGCGGGGCGGCGCGATGCCGAACTCGGCGAGCTTGCGGCGGCCTTCGGCGCTGATGTCGTCGGTCGACCAGGCGGGGGCCAGCACGGTGGTCACCCGCACCCCGGGGATGCCGTGTGCGGTCAGCACCCGCTCGATGTCCGCCGACATGGCCTCGATGGCCGGGCAGCCGGTGTAGGTGGGCGTGAGGGTGACCTCGGCGTGGCCGTCCTCGTGCATCCGCACGCCGCGCACCACGCCGAGTTCGCCGAGGGTGAGGACGGGCAGCTCGGGGTCCGGGACGGAACCGGCCAGCTCGGCCAGCTCCGCCTCGAGGCGGGTCACTCCCGCGTCGGTGGTCACCATGACGCCCCCGGGTGGCTGCGGTGCAGGTGCTGCATTTCGGCGAGCATCCGCCCGAACGGCTCGGTGTGCAGGCCCTGCCGGCCCGCTCCGGCCGCCCAGGCGCCGGTGCGCGGCCCCTCGGGCAGAGCGAGACCGGCCCGCTCCAGCACGCCGGTCAGCGCTGTCAGCCAGCGCTCTTCCAGGGCGGCCCAGTCCACGCCGTCGATCCCCTCGACCGGCTGGAACATCTCCCCGGTGTACTTCCACAGGGCGTCCAGGGCGCTCCGCATGCGGAGCCGGCTCTCCTCGGTGCCGTCGCCGAGCCGCAGGGTCCACTGCTCGGCGTGGTCGCGGTGGTACGCGGTCTCCTTGACGGCCTTGGCCGCGAGCGGGGCGAACGGGCCGTCCCCGCGGGCCAGCTCCGCGTAGAGCTCGTGCTGGTGGAAGGAGAAGTAGAGCTGGCGGGCGATGGTGTGGGCGAAGTCGCCGTTCGGCTGCTCGACCAGCTGGAGGTTGCGGAAGGACCGCTCCTCGCGCAGGTAGGCCAGCTCGTCCTCGTCGCCGGCCATGGACAGCAGGATGCGGGCCTGGCCGAGCAGGTCGAGGGCGATGTTCGCCAGGGCGACCTCCTCCTCCAGGACGGGGGCGTGTCCCGCCCACTCGGCGAGGCGGTGGGAGAGGACCAGCGCGTCGTCACCGAGCGCGAGAGCCGCCGCGACGGTGGTGCCGGTCGTGCCGGTGCTGGTGTCCGTGCTGGTCACAGGTGGCTCACCCCCTCCGGGATGTCGTAGAAGGTCGGGTGCCGGTAGGGCTTGTCGGCGGACGGGGCGAAGAACGGGTCCCGCTCGTCCGGCGAGGAGGCGGTGATCTCGGTGGAGGGCACCACCCAGATCGAGATGCCCTCACCGCGCCGCGTGTACAGGTCGCGGGCGTTGCGCAGGGCCATCTCCGCGTCGGGGGCGTGCAGGCTTCCCGCGTGGGTGTGCGAGAGGCCGCGGCGCGAGCGCACGAAGACCTCCCACAGGGGCCAGTTCTGCGTCATACCCGTGCCTCCTCGTTCTGTCCGGCGTTCGCCGCCGCTTGCCTTGCCGCCTGCTTGTCCGCATACGCCGCGGCCGCGTCGCGCACCCAGGCGCCTTCCTCGTGGGCCGTGCGCCGCTGGCCGATCCGCTGCTCGTTGCAGGGGCCGTTGCCCTTGAGCACGTCCCAGAACTCGGCCCAGTCGATGGCGCCGAAGTCGTGGTGCCCGCGCTCCTCGTTCCACTTCAGGTCCGGGTCGGGCAGCGTCAGGCCGAGGGACTCGGCCTGCGGAACGGCGATGTCCACGAACCGCTGGCGCAGCTCGTCGTTCGAGTGCCGCTTGATCCGCCAGGCCATCGACTGCGCCGAGTGCGCCGACTCGTCGTCCGGCGGGCCGAACATCATCAGCGAGGGCCACCACCAGCGGTTCACCGCGTCCTGCGCCATCGCGTGCTGGGCCTCGGTGCCCTGCGAGAGGGCGAGGAGCAGCTCGTACCCCTGGCGCTGGTGGAAGGACTCCTCCTTGCAGATCCGGACCATGGCGCGTGCGTAGGGCCCGTAGGAGCAGCGGCAGATCGGCACCTGGTTGGTGATCGCCGCGCCGTCCACGAGCCAGCCGATCGCGCCGACGTCCGCCCAGGTCAGGGTGGGGTAGTTGAAGATCGAGGAGTACTTCTGCTTCCCCGAGTGCAGCTTGTCGAGCAGCTCGTCGCGGCTGGTGCCGAGCGTCTCGGCCGCGCTGTAGAGGTACAGCCCGTGCCCGGCCTCGTCCTGCACCTTGGCCATCAGGATCGCCTTGCGGCGCAGCGAGGGCGCGCGGGTGATCCAGTTGGCCTCGGGCTGCATGCCGATGATCTCGGAGTGGGCGTGCTGTGCCATCTGACGGACCAGGGAGGCGCGGTACTCGTCGGGCATCCAGTCGCGCGGCTCCACGCGCTCGTCCGCCGCCACGGCCGCGTCGAACGCCGCCGCGAGCTGTGCGCCCAGGTCAGCAGTCATGTCCGTCCCGTCCGTCCTGTCTGCCCCGAGGGCCGTGTCCGGTCCCGTCTCCGGGGTCACTGCCACCATTCCGGCCCCTTGTCAGTGTCTTCCGTCCGCCCGACCGACCGATCGTTCGGTTCATTCGCTTCAATGGTGAGACGGCGGCCCGTAGGGTGTCAACCTCTGTGGTCAACCCTGTGGACGCCGGACGATCGGGGCGGGATGGATTCGAACGGGCACGAGCTCGCCGAAGAGGCCGCTCCGCCACCGCCCCGGGCGCCCGGAATGGCCGGTCTGTCCGCCCCGTACCGCGTCGTGACGGCCCTGGCCCTGGGGACGGTCGCCGTGGCGGTCTGCGCGCACCTCGCGTTCGTCTTCCTCCACGTGGCACCGTCGAACACGGTCAGCAAGCAGCACGCGCGGACGATCGACAGCTGGATCTATCCCGAGTTCGAACAGAACTGGAAGCTCTTCGCCCCCAACCCGCTCCAGCAGAACATCGCCGTGGAGGCGCGCGCGGAGGTGCGGACCGCCGCCGGCGAGCTGAGCACCACCGACTGGCGCGACCTGAGCGCCGAGGACGCCGCCGCCATCCGGCACAGCCTGCTGCCGAGCCACACCCGGCAGAACGAGCTCCGCCGGGCCTGGGACTTCTTCACCGGATCCCACGACGAGGACAACAAGCCGACCGGGGACCGCGGCGAGCTCTCCGAGGAGTACCTGCAGCGGATCGCGGTGAACCGGCTCTCCCCGCAGCACCCGGGCGGGCACATCCTGCGGATCCAGCTGCGCTCGGCGACGACGGCGGTGCCCGCGCCGAAGTGGAGCACGGAGACCACCGACACCCAGACCTACTACCGGGAGCTGCCGTGGTGGACGGTGTGAGGCGGGCCCGGGCGGCCCTCGGGCGGGCGGCCGCGAAGGTCACCGGGCAGGCGCTGGGCCCGTACCAGAGCGCCGTGGTGCGCATCGGCTTCGCCGGGACCTGGCTCTTCTTCCTGCTGTGCGAGTTCCCCGTCCGCGCGGAGCTGTACGGCCCGGACGGGCCGTGGAGCTGGCGCCTCGCGGAGCGGCTGACCGACTCCAACGGTGCCTTCACGGTGCTGATGTGGTCCGACTCGACGCTGTGGTTCGAGATCGTCTACGCGGTCTCGATGCTGGCGAGCGTGGGGCTGCTGCTGGGCTGGCGCACGCGGGCGACGTCCGTGGTGTTCATGGTCGGGGTGCTGTCGCTGCAGAACCGCAGCGTGTTCATGGGCGACGGCGGGGACAACGTCATCCACCTGATGGCGATCTACCTGGTGCTGACCCGGTGCGCGCAGGTGTGGTCGCTGGACGCGCGGCGGGCCCGGCTGCGGGGGTCCGCCTCCGCGGGAGCCGCCGGGCCGGTGCTGTGGTGCGTGCTGGGGGCCGTGTGCGCGTACGGGACGGCGACCGGCGGGTTCGGCTACGGCTGGCTGGCGGCCTTCGCCGCGGTGTGGGTGGGCTGCGGGCTGTGGTGGCTGGTGGACCGCTACGAGCCGGAGGGGGAGGGGCGGGCGGTCCTGGACGTCCTGGCCAACCTGCTGCACAACGCGGGCCTGCTGGTGATCATGGCGGAAGTCTGTCTGATCTACGCGACGGCGGGCTGGTACAAGATCCAGGGATCGCGGTGGCAGGACGGGACGGCCCTGTACTACCCCTTGGGGCTGGACTACTTCACCCCGTGGCCGGGGCTGTCGGCACTGGTGGCGGGGAGCGGGACGCTGGTGATGCTGGTGTCGTACGGGACGGTGGCGGTGCAGGTGGCGTTCCCGTTCACGCTGTTCAACCGGCGGATCAAGAACGTGCTGCTGGCCGTGATGATGCTGGAGCACGCGGGGATCGCGGTGCTGCTGGGCCTGCCTTTCTTCTCTCTGGCGATGATCGCCGCCGACGCGGTCTTCCTGCCGACGGTGTTCCTGGTGTGGCTCGGCGCCCGCGTCGCCGCCCTGCGCCCGACCCGCCGCGCGGCCGCCGCCCCTGCCCCGGACCCGGACCCGTCCGCCC
>NZ_JARAYQ010000220.1:0-14014 GCF_033794505.1 Streptomyces sp. MB09-01
GTGAGGACCCCGTGGTGGGGGGCCGAGAGGTCGACGAACACGCGGAAGAAGCCGGGGAAGAGTTCGGTGCGCCGCCGCCTTCCACGACGACGCACTCACACGCTGGATGATCCCCGACGAGCGCCGGCGCACCGAACTGCTCCCCGGCTTCTTCCGCGTGTTCGTCGACCTCTCGGCCGCCCACCACGGGGTCCTCACCACCGACGACGGCGACGCGGTCCTGCTGTTCCTGCCCCCCGGCGCCGAGCCCGACGAAGCGGCCCTGGACGCCGCCTTCACCCGCGTACTGGGCGAGCACGCCCACGCGCTGCGCACCATCGCCCGCCTCCAGGCCGAGCGCCACCCGCACACCCCGCACTACTACGTCTCCTTCGGCGCCGTGCGCCCCGGCCGCCAGCAGAGCGGCCTGATCTCCCGACTCCTCGCCCAGATCACCACCCGCGCGGACGCCGAGGGCGCCGGCACCTACACGGAGGCCAGCTCACCGGGCGGCGAAGCCGCCACCCGGCGCGCCGGCTTCGACCGCCTGGGCAGCGACATCACCCTCCCCGACGGCGGACCCGCACTGCGACCGATGTGGAGGAACCCCCGATGAGGGGAGACGACCTGATCCAGTCCTGGACCACCGGCCAGGTCGCCCGCGGCGAGGTACCGCCCGAAGCCCTCGGACCACTCCTGCAAGTACTCATGTGGAGCCGGGACTTCCTCGTCTCCAGCCACCCCGAACTCGGCCGCACCGGACCCGTCTGCCCCTACACCCAGCCCTCCCTGCGCAAGGAGCTGTTCCACCTGGCCCTGCCCTCCGCCGGATGCGAGGACCTCGCCATGGCCGTCGACTCGCTGCGCACCCGCCATGCGGCCCTGTCCCAACCGCTCTCCCCGGAAGACCGCGAACTCCTCACCATCCTGCTGGTCCTGCCCGGCTTCGATGCGACGGACTCGGTGGAGCTGGACGAACTCCAGCGCAAGGCGAAGGACGAGTTCGTCGCCGAGGGCCTGATGATCGGGCAGTTCCACCCGGTCTGCGAGGAACCGGGCCTCTACAACGAGGCCTTCCGCCCGCTGCGCGCCCCGCTGCCGCTGCTCGCGGTCCGCAAGCTCCTGGTCTTCGACCTCCCCTTCCTGGTGAGCGACGACGCCCACATGGACCACTACCTGCAGCGGTTCGCGCCGGCGCTCCCGGCCCGGATCCGCAACCAGCTGGTGAGCCGGGTGGTGGCCGCCTGACCGCCCGGCCCGCCCGAAGACCGGCCGGCCGCGCCCCCTGCTTTTCGTGGGGCGCGGCCGGCCGGCGTATACGGCCACCCGCGGGAGGCCGCGGGAGGCCGCAGGTGCCGCAGGTTCCGCGGGAGTCGCGGGAGTCGCGGGGGCCGCGGGTGTCGTGGGGGTGTGCCGGTGGTGGGGTTCAGGGCCGCAGGCAGTCCTCCAGGAAGGCCAGGACGCGCAGGTGGTAGGCGGTGGCCGCGTGGCCGAGGCTGATGTTGTGGCCCGCCCCGGGGAGGTGTTCCAGACTCACCCGGGGGGCTCCGGTCAGCAGGGACGTCATCGAGGCGAGGGCGGAGTCGTCCAGGTGCCACCACGCCTCGTGCTCGGCGAAGGTGAGGCGGACGGGGACACGGACGCGGGGGGCCAGGTCCTCGTACTGGCCCGGCCACCGCAGGGTTTCCGCGGACTCGCGCGGCGGGGTCGCGGCCAGCAGTGCGCGGCTGGCCTGGAAGGTGCCGCGCGGGTAGAGGTTCAGGGGACCCCAGTTGAGTTTGGAGGCGCCGCCGCCGAGGGTGCAGGGGAAGTGCAGGGCTGCGGGGTCGTAGCGGTAGCCGACGCCCGAGGCGTCCAGGCCCAGCAGGGGGACGGCGCCGTCGGTGGCCGCCGTGTGCAGGGCCACCTTGCCGCCGTCGGAGTGGCCCAGCAGGAAGACGCCGGCGCCGATGGGGTGCGCGGCCGCGTGTTCCTTCAGGGCCGCGTGGAGGGTCTCCGCCTGCCCGGCCAGGCTCTGGCCCTCGCTCAGCAGCTCCGCCGAGTCGCCGTAGCCCGGCCGGTCCAGGGCCAGGACCGCGTGGCCCAGCCCGGTGGCGAGGGGGATGAAGGAGTTCCAGTACGCCGCCCGCATGCCCCGGCCGTGGATGGCCAGGACCGTGGAGCGGACCTCGGGGCCCGAAGGGAGGGCCAGGAGCCCCGACAGGGGGATGCCCGCGGCGTTCAGCGTGTGGGGGCGTGCGCCGCCCGTCAGGGAGCTCATCGCAGCGCCAGTCCCTTCCGGGCGCCCGCCATCGCGTCCACCCACTCCACGGGTGCTCCCGTGCGCAGCAGCGAGGTGCCCACCAGCAGCCCTGCGAAGCCGGCGTCCAGGAGACGGGCGGCACTCGCCGGGCCGTCGATGCCGCTCGCGCTCACCGGGCAGGCCGCGCCGGCCGCCCGCACCGCCGGGAGCAGGTCGAGGGAGCGGCCCAGGTCACCGGCGCCCCGCTCGCGGGCTTTGATGTCCTTGTTGTTGACCGCGACCACACACTCCTCGGGGTGGTGGACCGTCTCGAGTTCGGCCTCCGTCGTGATCTCCACGAACGGGGTGAGCCCGGCCAGCAGGCACTCCGTCACCAGGGTCCGCATGCTCGACGCCGGCAGCAGCGCCGCCGTCAGCAGCACCGCCGAGGCCCCGAGCTCCTTCGCCGTGCGGATCTGGTCCTTCCTGGTGATGAAGTCCTTCTGCAGGAGCGGAAGACCGGTCAGCGCGGCCACGTCCCGCAAGAGCGCGGGCGAGCCGCCGAACCAGCGGCCCGTCACCACCGAGATGCACGGGGCGCCCGCCGTCTCGTACGCCCCCACGATCGCGGCGGGGGTCCGGCCGCCGAGCATGTCGTAGCCGTGGGCGTCGCGCCGTTTCACCTCCATCACCACGGGGGTCACAGAGGCCAGGAGGGCCTCGAGAAAAGGGAAGCCGTTCCGGTTCTGCTTCGTCATCGCGAGAGCTCCAGTCGGGGATGGTCGGGGACGCCGACGGCGCGAGCAGTGCTGGGGGCGCCGACGGCGCTGTCGGTGTCGACAGCGCGAGCAGTGCTGGTGCCGGCAGTGCTGGTGCCGGCGGGGGTGCTGGTGCGCCAGGCGCGGGCCAGGGCGGCGATCTCCGGGACGCCGAAGCGGCCCGTGGCCCGGTCGCGCGCCGCCGTGTCCACGTCGATGCCGCGGAACCCGCTGTGGCGCACGACGTCCTCGTAGGCGGGACGGCTTGCTGCGGTCAGACCGCCGGCCAGCAGGAAGGGCCGGGTGAGCCGGCCCAGCAGGCCCGTGAGGCACCCCGGGTCGAGGGCGGCGCCCGTACTGCCGATCCGGCCGTCCCCGGTGGCGGTGTCCAGGAGGAACAGGTCGGTGCCGGCCCGTTCGTACGCACCGATCAGCGGGCGTTCCACACAACCGCCCGCCTCGTCCACGTGCAGCACCTTCACGAGGCCGACCTCCGCCGGCAGTGCCTCGCGCAGCGCCCGCACCACGGCCGGCGGCTGGTAGGCGTGGAGCTGGACCCAGGCGACGCCGGTGCGCCGCACGATCTCGGCCAGTTCACCCGCGTCGGCCAGGAACGTCACCAGGACCGGCAGGAGCCCGGCCGGCCGGGCCGCCGCCACAAGGGCGGCGAGCCCGTCCACAGCGAGTTCCGACGGGCCGCCGGGTACGCCGTGCCAGAGCCCGACGCAGTCCGCCCCGGCGGCCGCCGCCGCCTCGATGTCTGCGGGGCCGGTGGCCCCGCAGACCTTCAGCAGCGTCTGGGACAGCGGGCGCACGGCGCTCACTTGCCCAGTCCCAGCATCGAGGCGATGCGGTTGTACTGGATCTCGTTCGTCCCCGAGTAGATCGTGCCGCCCAGCGCGTTGCGCACGTCCTGCTCCAGGCCGAACTCCGACATGTAGCCGTGGCCGCCGAAGATCTGCACGGCGGTGATGCTGGTGGCCAGGTTGCTCTCGCTCGTGACGAGCTTGGCGATGGCCAGGTCCACGGTGACGTTCTCGCCCGCCTCCAGCTTCTCCCCGGTGTCGTAGAGCCACTTGCGGGCGGTCTCCAGCTGGATCTTCGTGTCGACGATCTTGTTGGCGATCGTCTGGTACGAACCGATCGCCTTTCCGAAGGACTTGCGCGTCTTCGCGTAGTCGACACACCGCTCCAGCCGGTGCTGCATCTCGCCCACGTTGACGATGAACGAGAAGAGGATCTCCCGTTTCATCACGTGGTCCAGGACCAGGAACCCTCCTCCGACCCTGCCGAGCACCGCGCTCCTGGGCACCCGTACGTCGTCGAAGAACAGCTCGCTCAGCGGAGAGGTCCGCAAGCCCATCTTCTTGACGGGCTTGCCGGCGCTCACCCCCGCACTGTCGCGGTCCACCAGGAACGCCGTGGTCCCCAGCGGGCCGCCGTCCGGGTGGGTCCGGGCATAGACCACGATCACGTCCGCGACCGGCCCGTTGCTGACGAAGGCCTTGCTGCCGTTGATGACGAAGTCGTCCCCGTCACGCACGGCCCGGGTGGTCATCGCCATGGCGTCCGAGCCGCCCTCGGACTCGGTGATGGCATGGGCGCCGATCGCCTCGCCCGAGCAGATCAGCGGCAGGTAACGCTCCTTCTGCTCCACGGTGCCGAACTGCTGGAGCGGGATTCCGGTGGAGCAGATGGACGTGGTGACCGAGAAGCTCAGGCCCGAGTCACGGTTGTACTCGCCGAGGCCCTCCAGCACGTACATGGTGGTCAGAAGCGACTGCCCGAGGCCTCCGTAGTCCTCGTCGAAGGGCAGCGACAGGATCCCGGTCTTCTGCACGAGCTTCCACTTGTCCTGCGAGAACGCGGACTGCTCGTCCAGTTCGATGTGGTCTGCGCTGAGTGCGTCTCCCCACCGCTCCAGGCCTTCGCGCAGATCTGCCTGGTCGGCGTTCCAACGGATCACGAGGGACCCCTTTTTTGATTCGGCTGACGGTTCGGACGAGCGGTGCGCGCGCGGGGTGCCTCAGTAGGCGGAGGAGCTGTGGGCGTCGAGGCTGTGGACCTCGTCGCCGCGCAGGGCCGGCGAGAACACGCAGACCAGGCGCAGGTCCTCGTGCGGGCTGGCGACCAGGAAGTGGGCGTCGTGCTGGTCCAGCGCGTACATCCGGCCCGGGACTATCTCGTGCGAGGTGCCGTCGAGCTCGATGACCTCGCCGGAGCCCTCGATGCAGTAGCAGGCTTCCAGGTGGTTGACGTACTCCAGGCGGGACTTGGTGCCGGCGAGGACGGTGGTGTCGGTGAGCGAGTAGCCCAGCCCGTCCTCGGCGAGGAGGAAGCGGCGGCTGAGGCCGTTGCCCCACTCGACGGTCTTCACGGACTCGATGTCGCGAACGATCATGGCAGTCTCCCGGTGTGAGGTGGTGCACGGATGGTGCTGGTGAGGGGTGGAGCCCGCTTCCGCTGGTAGGGAAGGTCAGTGCGGCACGTCGGGCAGGACCGAGCGGACGAACTCGCGGAAGGCGCCGGTCACATCCCGGCCACCCTCCTGCGCCCGCTCCACGGCGGCCACCGCGGCGGAGCCGATGATCGCGGCATCGGCGCCGGCGGCCCCGACGGCTTCCACGTCCTGCCGTGTGCTGACCCCGAAGCCGACGGCGATCGGGGACGTCGTGTGCGCCCGCAGGTCCGCGACGGTCTGCGCCAGCGCGGCATGGCCGGCGGCCGGAGCGGTCCCGCTGCGTCCGTAATGGGCGACGAGATAGAGGTAGGCACGCGCCTGCGCGGCGGCCTGCGCCCGGGTGGCCGCCGGACTGCTGGCGTAGCAGGTGGTGACGACCGGCAGCCCGGCCGCCCGGGCCGATTCCAGGTGTGCCCCGCGCAGCCGCGGGGGCAGCGCGTGGACCAGGAGTCCGTCCGCGCCCGCCGAGGCGATCTCGCGGGTGGCGGCCGAAAGGTCCCGGTCCTTGAGCGAGTGGCTCCAGTCGGCGAGCAGGGCGATCCGCAGGTGCGCCAGCTGAGGCCGCACGCCGGCGATGAAGGCGAGCACGTCGTCCAGGCCGGCGCCGCCGCCCTCCAGCGCCCTGCGCGCGGAGCGCCGCACGACCGGGCCGTCGGTGACCGAGTCGGGGAACGGGACGGCCAGCTCCAGGCAGTCCACGCCCTCCTCGTCGAGCATCAGGACCAGGTCCCGCAACAGGGGCAGCGGCGGGTCGCCCGCGTTGAGGAACAGGGCCAGCCCGGGCCGCCCGCCCGCGGTGCGGCCGGCGAAGAACGGGGCGGGCGCCGGGTACGCGCCGGGGTGCGTCCCCGCCGTGGGGGCGGCGGCCGGCGTCCCCGCCGTGGCGGCGGTCCTAGGCACCGGCCACCGCCGGTGTGCGCAGGACCGGTGCCGCCGCCAGACGCCGCGCGAGGTCGTGGGCCGCGCCGGAGCGGACCGCGCCCTCGGCGAGGGCGACCGCGGAGGACCAGTCCCGGCGGACACCGGAGGCCACCACCAGGGCGGCCGCGCCCAGGCAGACCGTGTGGGTGGCCACCCGGCCCGCCGTGCCGGCCAGCACGGACAGGAAGTGACCGACGGCCGCGCCGGGGCCGGGGGCCGGCCGCAGGTCTGCGAAGGACCCGTCGCCCGGGGTGAGTTCGCCCGGCCGCACCACCCGCGTCAGGGAGTGTTCCCCGTACACGGTGTTGGTGGCGAAGGGCAGCAGCTCGTCCGCGCCGGTGTCGTTCGCGGTCAGCCAGATCCGGCGGGCCGTCGTGGTCGCGGCGAGTTCGCGCAGGGTGTCCAGGGGCGCTGCCGCCGACACCCCGGTGACCTGCGCGGCCACGGGCAGGTCGGCGAGGAAGGGGCCCAGGGCGTTCAGGAAGCGGCCGAAGGGCTTCATCGAGTACGGGGCCACCGTCCGGGCCAGCCGGGTCAGCTGCGCCGGGTAGACGAAGGGGCCGGCGAAGGCGATCCCGTGGGCGGCGAGGGTGTCCTCGGTCTGGGCGTAGGAGGAGGTGAGACGGACACCGAGCCGTTCCAGCAGGTCGACGGAGCCCAGCGAGCTGGTGTAGGCCCGCGACCCGGTCTTGACGACCTTGACCCCCGCGGCCGCGGCGACGAACGCCGAGGCGGTGGAGATGTTGAAGGTCGCGGGCCCGCCGCCGGTGCCGACGACGTTGACGGTGCCCTCCCAGGAGGTGGCAACCGCCGCGGCCGGCCGGCGCTCGGCGAGCGAGTCCAGCAGGTGGCGCAGGCTCTGGTGGTCGGGCAGCCGGCTGGCCAGGGAGGCCAGCAGGGCGACGACCTCGCTCTTGTCGAGGCTGCCGTCGCCGAGCTGGTCCCACCAGGACCGCCAGGTCTCCCGGCCGACCGGGGCCCGCTGCTCCAGCAGGCCGGTGAGTGCGTCGTGCACGGTCGCTCTCCGTCTCTCTGTCGTCGGGGTGGGGGTGGGGGTGGGTGGTTCTAGGCGGCCGCCGTGCGGCGGGCCTCCGCGATGAAGGTGTCGATCGCCTCGACGCTGCGGAAGTTGTTGGGGTCCAGGTCGGCGTCGCCGACGGCGAGCTCGAAGCGGTCCTCTACCCAGGCGATCAGCTTGAGCACGCCCAGGCTGTCGATGACCCCGTCGTTGAGCAGGTCGTGGTCGACGGCGAGTTCGGCGGCCGCCGTGCCCGGGAGGAACTCGGTGATGACGAAGTTCTTGATGGTGTCGACGTTGCTCATGACGGGATTCCTTCGGCGAGAGGTGTGGCGACGGACGTCGCGACGGGTGCGGGTGCGGGTGCGGGGGTGGGCGTGGCTGTGGGGGAGCCGTTGTGGTCGAGCCGGTCGAGTGCCTTGCGGTCGACCTTTCCGGTGGCGGTCTTCGGCAGCGGGGTGTCGCTCACGGAGAGCTGGTGGGGGACCGCGGCCCTGGGCAGGTGCCGGGCGCAGTGCGTGCGCAGCTGCAGGCCGGTCAGGGCGGCGCCGGGTGCGCGGTGCACGGCGGCGACGAGCCGCTTGCCGGCGATCGGGTCGGGCAGGGCCGCGACACCCGCCTCCAGCACGGCGGGGTGTTCCTGCAGGACCCGTTCGATCTCGGCCGTGTTGACGGCGACTCCGCGGACCTTGACCTGGAAGTCGGTGCGCCCGGTCAGGTGCAGGGTGCCGGCCGCGTCGCGCCGGACGAGGTCGCCGGTGCGGAACCAGCGCCGGTCGTCCAGGCCCAGCGGATGGGCGGTGAACTTGTCGGCGTGCCGCGTCCGGTCGAGGTAGCCGCGGCTCTGGAAGGGCGTGGAGACGAACAGCTCCCCGCTGCCGGGCCCTTCGACGAGGGTGTGGGTGTCGGGGTCCAGGACCAGGGCCGCCACGCCCGGCAGCGGGCGGCCGATGGGCACGGGAGGCAAGACGGTGGCGGTGATCTCGCCGGGCTCGACCTCGTGGACGAAGCTGTCGTTGGTCTCCGTGCAGCCGTAGATGTTGTGGATGCGGGCCTTGGGGAAGAGGGCGGGCAGGGCGGCGAAGGTGCGGTCGGCGATGGCGTCGCCGGTGAACATGACGTGCTCGACGCCGGGGAAGGTGTCGCCGGTCTTCTCGGCCGCGTCCTGCAGGAGCCCGAAGGCCATCGGGACGGCCTGCACGACGTGGACGTCGTGGCGCAGGACCACATCGCGCAGGTGACGTCCGTGGGCGGCCAGCGCCGGGTCGACCAGGATCACGCGTCCGCCGCGGGCGAGGGTGGTCCACACGTCCAGGAGACACAGGTCGAAGTTGAGGGGGGCGTAGTTCAAGACGGTGCGGTCGGGCCCGATCCCGAACGCGTTGCCGGCCCAGCGGGTGAAGCGGTCCACGGCGTCCAGGCCCAGCGGGACGATCTTCGGCAGGCTGGTGGAGCCGGAGGTGGTCAGCATGAACGCCACGTCCGCGGCCTCGTCGGCCGGCAGCGGCCGGGCCGCCACGTCCGGGTTGGGCGCAACCCTGGCCGCCTGACCGCCGGGCGCCAGCACACGGGCGCAGCCGGCCTGCGCGAACAGATCGGCCAGGAGCGTGTCGGCGAGCGCCGGGGACGGCAGCAGCAGCGGCCGGCGGGCCAGCAGACAGCCCAGGACCAGGGCCACGGCGGCGGGCGACTTGTCGGCGAGGACACCGACCGGCACGCCGGGGGCCAGCTCCAGGAGCGCGAGGCGGTCGCGTTCGCGGCCGGCGAGCTCGTACAGCTCGCGATAGCTGGTCTCCTCGCCGTTGAAGACGAGGGCGGTGGCGTGGGGCCGGTCGCGGACCTGGGTCAGGAACCCTCCCAGGAGACCGAGTTCGACCGCCGCAGCAGCCGGCGGGGTCAGGGCGGTCGGCGTCGTCATGGCTGTTCCCCGCCTTCCTGCAGCGCCGGGGCGAGCTCGATCCAGCCCGACTTCACGGCCGCGCCCCGGGGCGTCTTGCAGGTGAAGCGCACGACGCGCGCCGCGGCGTCGGGCTGCAGGACGATCTCCAGCCCGATGCCGGGGGGCACCGGCGCCGAGAAGCGGCAGCCCAGCCCCCGCACCCGGGCGCTGTCGCCGTCCGCGAAGCGGTCCACGGCCTCCTCCACGGCGAGGGCGACCACGCTCATGCCGTGCGCGATGACGGTGTCGAAACCGGCCGAGCGGGCCGCGTCCGCGTCGAGGTGGATGGGGTTGAGGTCGCCGGAGGCGTGGGCGTAGGAGGTGATCCAGTCGGTGGTCAGCGCGTGCACGACGCTCTGCGGCTCTCCCGCCCCGGCCGGGGCGGGCGCGGCCGGGCCGGCGCCGATGTCGCCGAAGGGCTCCAGCAGCGTCGCACCGACCAGCAGGGCGGAGATGGTCAGTTCCGCGAACGGCTCGGGGCCGTCCTCGCCGACGAGGCGGACCCGCAGCGCGATGCGGGCGCCGCGCGGCTCCTTGCGGATGCCGGCCACCTGAAGGGCCACGCTCACCTGCTCGCCCGGCCTGACCGGCCTCACGGTGCGGATGTCCTGGCCGAGGTGGACCACGGAGACCGGTCCGGGCTCGGCGGCGGTCAGCGCGGCAACGGTCTGCCCGGCCACCGTATGGGCGAGGACGAAGGCGTGCACGGGCGAGGCCTGGCCGGGCCGGGCGGCGGGCAGCCCCCGCCGGGCTGCGCCGCGGTAGTCGGTGATCTCGCCCTCGGTGACGGTGAGCGTGCGCACCGGGGAGGGCAGGGACAGCAGCGTCATACCGGCGTCACCACCACGGAGGAGTTGTGGCCGCCGAACCCGAAGGAGTTCGTGATCGCAGGGCCCGAGCGCACGGCACGGGGCGTGCCGTGGACGACGTCGATGTCCATTCCTGGCTCCAGCTGTTGATGATTGGCGGTGGGCGGTACCTCGCAGTGCCGCATGGCCTGCACGGTCGCGATGAGCTCCACGGCTCCGGCCGCGCCGATCAGGTGCCCGATGACCGACTTCGGCGCGGTGACGGGCGGCTGCGCGCTACCGAACACCTTGGTGAGGGCGGCGGCCTCGGACCGGTCGTTGTACGGGGTCGAGGTGCCGTGGGCGTTGACGTGGACGATGTCGCCCGCCTCGAGGCCGGCGTCGGCGATGGCCGAGGCCATGGCGGCCGCGGCTCCCGCGCCGTCGGGCAGCGGCATCGCGAGGTGATGGGCGTCGGCGGTCGCGGCGTACCCGGCGACCAATCCGTACGTCATGGCCCCGCGCGCCCGCGCGTCCTGCAGCCGTTCCAGGACGACGAACCCCGCGCCCTCGCCCATCACGAAGCCGTCGCGGTCCTTGTCGAAGGGGCGCGAGGCGTGCTCCGGATCGTCGTTGCGCAACGAGACCGCGTTGAGGTTGCCGAACCCGGCCAGGGTGACCGGAGTGAGGGTGTGCTCCGCACCGCCGGCGATGACGAGATCGGCGCGGCCGGTCTGGAGCAGCATCAGGGCGTGCCCGATCGCGTCGGCACCGCTGGCACAGGTGTTGGCGACGGTCAGGGCGGGACCGCTCCAGCCCAGCCGGATGGCGATGTGGGCGGCGGCCGCGTTCGGCATCGTCATCAGCGGCATCAGCGGATTGACCCGGGCCGGGCCGCCCTCGGTGTAGTGGGCCGACTCCAGGTCGCTGGTGGCCCGGCCGCCGACGGCGTTGCCCACGACGATGGCGGTGCGTCCGGCCTCGGCGGTGGGAGAGCCCGCGTCGCGGTGCGCGGCGAGGGCCGCGGCCGTCCCGTAATGGGCGAAGGGGTCCATCCGGCGGGCTTCCTTGGCCGGCACCAGCCCGGCCAGCCCCTCGAGGCCGCGGACGCGGCAGCCGATCCGCACCCGGTGGCGGCTGAGGTCGAAGTGGGTGAGCTCGGCGGCGGTGGACCGGCCGGCCCACAGCGTGTCCCACAGCTCGTCCGGGGTGCACCCGCCGGGGGTGACCACACCCATGCCGGTGATGGCGACGGGCGCAAGCGCCGAACTGCCCCTGGACCGTCCAGGCATGTCTGCTCCCTAACGTAAGAGCGGTCGTCGTGAAGGGGGATCAGATGATGCGGCACTCGCGCGCCGACTCGATGAAGGCCTCGGCCGCGAAGTCGATGTCGGCCTTGGTGTGGGCCGCGGTGATGGCGATCCGCAGCCGGGCCAGGTCGTTGGGAACGGCCGGGGTGACCACCGGCAGGCCGATGACACCGTTCTTGCGGCACACGGTGGCGTAGTCGTAGGCCGCGATGTCGGATCCGGCGATGACCGGGACGACGGCGGTCTCACTGTCGACGGTGCTCATGCCGGCCTCGTGCAGCATGGAGCGGAAACGCGCGGACTCGCCCTGGATGAACTCCACACGCTCCGGCTCGCGCTGCAGGATCCGCAGGGACTCCAGCGCCGCGGCGCTCTGGGCGGGCCCGAGCGCGGCGGAGAAGAGGAACGGGCGGGCCGCGTACTTGAGGTGGTGGATCAGCTCGGCGGAGCCGGCGACCCAGCCGCCCATGGAGGGGATGGCCTTGGAGAGGGTGCCGAGCTTGACGTCGACCTTCACCTCATAGTCGAAGTGCTCCTCGATGCCCTTGCCGGTGGCGCCGATGACGCCGAGCGCGTGGGCCTCGTCGACCATCAGCAGCGCGTTGTGCGCGTCGCACACCTTGCGCAGCTCGACCAGCGGAGCGATGTCCCCGTCCATCGAGTAGACGCTGTCGACGATGACCAGGCGGACACCGGTGTCCGGGGCGGCGGCCAGCCGCCGCTCCAGGTGGGCGACGTCGTTGTGGCGGAAACGGGTGACCGTGGCACCGGAGAGCTTGCAGCCGTCCACGATGCTCGCGTGGTCGTACTTGTCGATGAACACCGTGTCACCCGGCCCCACCAGGGCACCGACCGTACCGACGTTCGCGGCATAGCCCGAACCGAACACCAGGGCCTGCTCACGGCCCGCGAACTTGGCGACCTCGGCCTCCAGTTCCTCGTGCAGCGGCGTCGACCCCGCCAGTGCGCGCACCCCGTGGTTGCCGGTGCCGTAGCGGTCGACCGCGGCCTTCGCGGCCGAGACGACCCGCTCGTCGCCGGCCAGACCGAGGTAGCTGTAACCCGACATCATCAGCAGCCGCCGCCCGTCCTGGTCCGCGTACGCCGAATCCCGCTCTACGGTGTAGGCGACGAAGCTGTTCTTGCGGTTGGGCTCGTACTCCAGCGACCGGACACGGTCACGGAAGTAGGCCAGCTTCGGCTCGAGTCGGCTCCAGGCGGCGGATGCGTTCACGTGCTTCTCCTCGTCGCGATCGTCCGGCGGACCCGGAACTCCATCGGCGCTCTGCCGTTCTTCCGGCGGGGCTCTAGTGGAATTCCATTAAGACTCGGGGGGCGCAATAGCGGCGCAAGAGGAAGGCCATAGCCGCACTCGAAAAGAGAACGACAAAGCCCGGACCTCGGCTTTCATTCCCGAAGGAATATTTGCCAGCCGCTGTTGACATGCGGAGACGGCCCGCCGGTATCCTCTGAATCGCACGAGCTAGGGGGACACGGCCGGAAGCCGACCGTTTCGGAGAGTGCATAGTGCTGATCAGACTCATAGGTCTTGTCACGATCGAGCCGGACGGAGCAGCGCCGCAACACCTGTCGAGCGCCCAGGCGCAGGTGGCCTTCGCCCGCCTGCTCCTCGAGCGGACCGGCGGTACGGACCGTGACCAACTGGCCGAGACCATATGGCCCGAAGGACTGCCCGACACCTGGGCCTCCGCGCTGCGCAGCCTCGTCAGCCGCGTCCGCACGTTCGTCACCACACCGCAGGACCAGCCCGGAGTGACCCCGCTGGTCGCCCAGGGCGGCCGGTACCTCCTGCGCCTGCCGCAGGACGTGGCCGTGGACGTGGAATGCGCGGAGACCGCCGTCACCGAAGCCGCGGAGGCGTACGCGGAGGGCGCCTACGCCGTGGCGCAGCAGCTCGCCGCCGGCGCCGTGTCCAACCTGCGCGGATCGTTCCTGCCCTCGCACGAGGGCGAATGGGTCAACGCGATGCGCGAACAGCTCGAAGAGCTGCGCCTGAAGGCGCTGGAGACCGCGAGCCTGTCCTCGTCCGCCCTGGGCGACGAGCACCACGCCCTGCGCTACGCGGAGGAGGCGGTGCGCCGGGCGCCCTTCAGGGAAAGCGCCTACCGCTGCCGGATGGCCGCCCACACCCGGGCCGGCAACCGGGCCGAGGCGTTACGCAGCTACCAGCAGCTGCGCGAGGTACTGGCCGAAGAGCTGGGGATCGACCCGGCACCGGAGACGGAAGCGGCCTACCTGGAGCTGCTGCGCACACCCGAACCCCGCTCGTTCGCCCCGCGCTCCCCGGCCCGCCTGGACCCGCTGCTGATGGGCGTCTTCGAGATCGACCACCGCGCCTCCGCCCCCCGCCCGTGCTCCCTGGTCGACCACGGCTGCGTCACCCATCCCCTCACCCGTCCCGTCACCTCGTTCCCCGCCGCCTGACCCCGCACACGCCGAGGTACACCGGCGGGTATGCGCAGGCCGCGGGCGAGGGAGGGGACAGTGGGCGAGAAATGAAGTGAGGAGAAGAGTGCAAGGATGGGGATGGCGTCCAGGGTGGACATAGGAGTAAGGGCGGGGGGAGGAAACAACACGGGAAAATCCAAAAAAAAAAAC
>NZ_JARAYQ010000221.1:0-13935 GCF_033794505.1 Streptomyces sp. MB09-01
GGGGTAGAGGACGACGCCGAAGCCGTGTTCGGCGGCGACTCGGGCGGCGCCGGTGTAGACGCGGGCGAAGAATTCGTTGGTGAGGGCGGGGACGACGAGGAGGGCGGTGCGGGTGGAGCCGAGTCGGAGGTTGCGGGCGGCGAGGTTGGGGCGGTAGCCGAGGCGGGTGGCGGTTTCGCGGACGAGGGCGGCGGTGCGTTCGGAGACGCGGCCGGGCCATTTGTCGCCGAGGACGAGGGAGACGGTGGCCTGGGAGACCCCGGCGGCGGTGGCCACGTCGCGGCTGGTGGGTCTCGTCACAGGTGGCTCCCGGAGTGCGAGGTCGGGGGTGGTGTCGGGGTCCGTGGGGTGGACCCGCGGACTGCGGCCATGGTACGTATGACGGGTCACGTTATACGTATTACCCCGGCGGGATCCGGGCAGAAGGGGGCGGACATGGCCGCGGGATACGCCGAGCTGCTGCGGACGCGGCACGCCGCGAGGCTGCTGGTGGGCACGCTCATAGGGCGGCTGCCGAACGCGACGGCGCCGATCGCGATCGTGCTGTTCACGCGCGCCGAGGGCGGCAGCTACAGCCTCGCGGGGGCGCTGGCGGCCGCGTACGGGGTGGCCAACGCGGTGGGCCAGCCGTTGCTGGGCCGGGCGGTGGACCTGTTCGGGCAGCCGCGGGTGCAGCTGCCGGCCGCGCTGGTCTCGGCGCTGGGCGTGGTGTGGCTGGCGCTGGCGGGTACGGGCTCGGTAGGGGCCGCGTATGCCGCGGTGGTCGTCGCGGGGCTCTTCACGCCGCCCCTGGAGGGCGGGCTGCGGGCGCTGTGGCCGGGCGTGCTGGGGGGCCGCGAGGAGAAGGTGCATGCGGCGTACGCGATGGACGCGGTGGCCCAGGAGGTCATGTTCACGGTCGGTCCGCTGCTGGTGACGCTGTTCGTGGCGCTGTGGTCGCCGGCCGGGGCGCTGCTGGCCCTCAATGCCATCGGGGTGCTGGGTGCGCTGTCGGTGGTGGTGAGCGAGCCTTCGCGCAGGTGGCGTTCGGCGCCGCGGGAGGCCCACTGGCTGGGTGCGCTGCGTTCGCGGGGGCTGCTGGCGCTGCTGGGTGCGTTCTTCTTCGTGGGGACGGCGCTGGGTTCGATCACGGTGGCGGGTGTGGCGTACGCGGACGATCACGGGAACCAGGCGGTGTACGGGTGGCTGATGGCGGCGCTCGGGCTGGGTGCGCTGATCGGCGGGGTGACGTACGGGGCGCGTCGGTGGGCGGGTGCGCCGGAGCGGCGGCTGCTGGTGCTGGTGGCGCTGCTGGCGCTGGGCTATCTGCCGCTGATGCTGACTCCGGGGCAGGTGGCGATGACGGCGCTGGCGGCGCTGTCGGGGGTGTTCCTGGCGCCTGCGCTGGCGTGTGCGTTCATCGTGGTGGACCGGCATGCTCCGACGGGGACGGTGACGGAGGCGTTCTCGTGGCTGGTGACCTTCTTCGGGGTGGGTGCGGCGATCGGTACGGCGGTGGCGGGGCCGGCGGTGGAGCTGGGCGGTACGGCGGCGAGCTTCGGGGTGGCGTCCGTGGCGGGTGCCGCTGCGCTGCTGGTGCTGATGGCCACTCAGCGGGTGTTGGCAACTGCGGGGCCGGGCCGCGCGGTGGCGGGCTCGTCTGACGGGGTGTCCGATGGTGCGCGTGAGGTGGCGTCAGAGGCCTCGTCGGCGGGGTGATCCGGGGGCGCCACACCGGTGCGGGGGCCCGTTCGGTGCCGGGCCGGCGGGCCCGCTGCGGGGAACTGATCGAAACGGCGCTCCCGAACCCGGTTTCAGAAGAGGGCAGAAGGCGTAATGTTCAGTCATGGACCGCCGCATTTTCGGGCTGGAGAACGAGTACGGCGTCACGTGCACGTTCAGGGGACAGCGCCGACTGTCTCCTGACGAAGTGGCGCGCTACCTCTTCCGCCGTGTTGTGTCATGGGGCCGCAGCAGCAATGTCTTCCTGCGGAACGGCGCCCGCCTGTACCTCGATGTGGGTTCGCATCCGGAATATGCAACTCCCGAATGCGACAACGTGACCGAACTGGTCACCCACGACAAAGCAGGCGAGCGCATTCTCGAAGGTCTGCTCGTCGACGCCGAACGACGCCTGCACGAGGAGGGAATCGCGGGCGACGTCTATCTCTTCAAGAACAACACCGACTCGGCGGGCAACTCGTACGGCTGCCACGAGAACTACCTGGTGGCCCGGCACGGGGAATTCTCCCGCCTGGCGGACATTCTCATTCCGTTCCTTGTCACGCGGCAGCTGATCTGCGGCGCCGGCAAGGTGCTGCAGACGCCCCGGGGCGCGGTCTACTGCGTGAGCCAGCGGGCCGAGCACATCTGGGAGGGCGTCAGTTCCGCCACGACCCGTTCGCGGCCGATCATCAACACCCGGGACGAGCCGCACGCGGATGCCGAGCGCTACCGCCGGCTGCACGTCATCGTGGGTGACTCGAACATGTCCGAGACCACCATGCTGCTCAAGGTCGGAGCCACCGACCTGGTGCTGCGCATGATCGAGGCGGGGACGGTGATGCGGGACCTGACCCTGGAGAACCCGATCCGGGCGATCCGCGAGGTCAGCCACGACATCACGGGTCAGCGCAAGGTGCGGCTGGCGAGCGGCCGGGAGGCCTCGGCGCTGGAGATCCAGCGGGAGTACTACGACAAGGCGGTGGACTTCGCCGAGCGCCGGGGCATCCGTACCGGTGTGGTGGACCAGGTGCTGGAGCTGTGGGGCCGCACGCTGGACGCGATCGACGCGGAGGATCTGGACCGGATCGGGACCGAGATCGACTGGGTCATGAAGTACCAGCTGATCGAGCGGTACCGGGCGAAGCACAACATGACCATGTCGAATCCGCGGGTGGCTCAGATAGACCTCGCGTATCACGACATCCACCGTCGGCGCGGGCTGTACTACCTGCTGGAGCGCAAGGGGCAGGCGGCGCGGATCTGCAACGACCTCAAGATCTTCGAGGGGAAGTCGGTGCCCCCGCAGACGACGCGGGCGCGGCTGCGCGGGGACTTCATCCGGCGGGCGCAGGAGCAGCGGAGGGACTTCACGGTCGACTGGGTGCATCTGAAGCTCAATGATCAGGCGCAGCGGACGGTGCTGTGCAAGGACCCGTTCCGGTCGGTGGACGACCGGGTGGAGAAGCTGATCGCCGGCATGTAGGACCACAATGTGACATCGCACTCCTTACCAGGGCCCCGTACGTCTCTCGTACGGGGCCCTGCGCACGGCTTAGAGTGGCGGGCGACCGCCTTGCCGTCTGAGATCTGAGGAACCCGTGCGCCGACTTGCCGGCCTGCTTGTCGTACCCCTTCTGCTGCTGACGACAGCAGCGTGTGGCGACGACAGCGGCTCCGACTCCGCCCAGATGAAGAACGGGGCGCCCGCGATCACCAAGGGTGCCAAGTTCGGGGAGACGCCCACCCTGTCGCAGGGGAAGGGCGCGCCGCCCAAGGAGCTGAAGGTGGTGACCATCAGCGAGGGCACCGGGCAGGTGCTGAAGAAGAACGACATCGCGCAGGTCAACTACCTCGGTCAGGTGTGGGACGGCAAGGAGCCGTTCGACCAGAGCTTCGGCCGGCCCGCACCGTTCGACCTGACCATCGGTGCCGGCGCCGTCATCAAGGGCTGGGACCAGGGCCTGGAGGGTCAGAAGGTCGGCAGCCGTGTCGAGCTCGTGATCCCGCCGGACCTCGGATACGGGGCCCAGGGCTCGGAGCCGAAGATCAAGCCGAACGCCACGCTGGTCTTCGTCGTGGACATCGTCAAGGGCGCCACCGTCCCGGCCTCGGCCACGGGCAAGGAAGTCGCCCAGGAGAACAAGGACCTGCCCAAGGTCGGCACGAACACGGACGGCAACGAGGTCTCCGTGACCGTCCCGAAGGACACCGCCGAGCCGGCCAAGCTGGTCTCGAGCTACGTTCTGGAGGGCGACGGCGCGGTGGTCAAGGACACCGACTCCGTCGTCGTGAAGTTCAACGGCAAGACGTGGAAGGACGACAAGTCCTTCGAAAGCACGTACACCTCCGGCCAGACGGTCACGTGGCCGCTGAAGGAGCTTTCGGTCGCGGGCCTGAAGGACGGCCTGATCGGCAAGAAGGTCGGCAGCCGCATCCTGCTGGTCATCCCGCCGGACCAGGCCTTCGGTGACAAGGAGCAGGGCACCATCCCGGCCAAGTCGACGCTGGTCTTCAGCCTCGACATCCTCGCCGTGATGTAAGACTGTTCCGGTTGACCGTTTCGTACGTATGAGGAGCAGTTCCGTGAGCGACAAGCTCGAGAAGCCCGAGATCGACTTCCCCGAGGGCGAAGCCCCGAAGGACCTCGTCATCGAGGACATCTGGGAGGGCGACGGCGCGGAGGCCAAGGCCGGTGCCATGGTCTCCGTCCACTACGTGGGCGTGGCCTTCTCCACCGGCGAGGAGTTCGACGCTTCGTGGAACCGCGGTTCCGCGCTGCAGTTCCCGCTCGGTGCCGGCCGCGTCATCGCGGGCTGGGACCAGGGCATCGCGGGCATGAAGGTCGGCGGCCGTCGCAAGCTGACGATCCCGGCCCACCTCGCCTACGGCGACCGCGGCGCGGGCGGTGCGATCGCGCCGGGCGAGACGCTGATCTTCGTCTGTGACCTGATGGCCGCCTGATTCACCGGCAGTCACTCCGAGGGCCCCCGCCGTGAGGCGGGGGCCCTCGCTTTTGTCCGGGACCGCCGGGGCGGTACGGTCAACGGTCACGAGTGTGTGTCGAGAACGGGGGAAGGGCGTCGATGGCGATTGCCAAGGCCGAGCGGCTGATGAATCTGGCGCTGTGTCTGCTGGGGACCCGCCGGCCGCTGAGCAAGCGCGAGTTGCGCGGCTCCATCGAGGCCTACATGGAGGCCGGCAACGACGAGTCCTTCAACCGCATGTTCGAGCGGGACAAGGACGATCTGCGGGAACTCGGCCTGGTCATCGAGACGGTGGAGAACCTGGAGGGCGAGACCGGCTACCTGGCCCGCCGCGACAGCAACCGGCTGCCTCCCGTCTCGCTGGACGCCGAGGAGGCCGCCGCCCTGGGGCTGGCGGCCAAGGTCTGGCAGCAGGCCCGCCTGGCGGGCGCCGCCAGCGGGGCCCTGCAGAAGCTGCGCGCGGGCGGGATGCCCGAGGCGGGCGACCCGTACGAGGGACAGCACAGTGCCATCGAGCCGCGCATCCCGGTCCACGAGGCGGCCTTCGAGCCGCTGATGCTGGCCTGCCGGGACCGCCGGCCGGTGGTCTTCGACTACCGCAAGTCCACCGCGGCCCGCCCCGAGACCCGGCAGGTGGAGCCCTGGGCGCTGGAGTGCTGGCGCGGTCACTGGTACCTGGCCGGCTACGACCGGGACCGCGGGGCGGAGCGGGTGTTCCGGCTGTCCCGGATCACCGGCAAGGTCCGCTCCCGGGCGGCCAGGTACACGGCGGAGGTGCCCGACGTGGTGACCGTGCGGGAGACCGTGGCGAGCTGGGCCGGGGAGAGCGCGGACCGCTCCGCGCTGATCCGGCTGCGCGCGGGTGCGGGCTACCCGCTGCGGGCCAAGGCCACCGCGGTGCGCGAGGGCGCGGACGGCTGGGACGAGCTGGAGATCCCGTACGGGCACGGGCTGGACGCCTGGCTGGTGGAGTTCGGGCCGGACGTCGTCGTGGTCGGGCCCGCCGACCTGCGGGCCGACGTGGTGGACCGGCTGCGGGCCGTGGCCAAGGCCTGACCCGGTGCGCGGGGGCGGCGCCCGCGTCCGCCGCCGCACCGTCCGGGATCCGCCCCGTGCGAGAGCCCGATCCGAGATCCGCCAGCTTCGAGACCGCCACATTCGAAGACGTGCCCTGAGGGGGAGACGTACCAGCATGGCTGCCAACGCCATCGACCAGACCCGCCGGATGCTGTCCCTGGTGACGTACCTGCGCGAGCGCCCCGGGGCGCACGTCGCCGACGTCGCCCGCGCCTTCGGGATCACCGAGGACGAGCTGATCTCGGACCTCGACGTGCTGCCCATGTGCGGGACCAGCTTCCGGGGCGGGGACCTGCTCGACATCGACACCGACGGGGAGCGCATCTGGTGGCGCAACCCCGACGCCTCGGGGGAGTCCACGGCCGAGCCGCTGCGGCTGGCCGCCGACGAGGCGACCGCGCTGCTGGTCGCCGCCCGCGCCGTGGCCACCCTGCCCGGGCTGCGCGAGAGCGACCGGGAGGCCCTGCTGCGGGCCACCGCCAAACTGGAGGCGGCCGCGGGCGAGGTCGCGAGTGCCAGCTCCCGGCTGTCGGTGACCTTCGAGTCGGAGGGCGGGGTCTTCGCGGACGTCGACCGGGCCATCGCGGAGCGCCGGCGGCTGTGGCTGCGCTACTACTCGCCGGCGCGCGACGAGCTCACCGAGCGCAAGGTCGACCCGATCCGGCTGTTCGCGGTGGGGCACACGTACATGGAGGGGTGGTGCCACCTCTCCGAGGCCCGGCGCACCTTCCGCCTCGACCGGGTGGCGGAGATCCGGCTGCTGGACGAGCGGGCCGAGCCGCCGGCGATCGAGCCGCGCGATCTGTCCGAGGGCCTGGTCCAGCCGGCCGCCGAAGACCCGGAGGTCGTCGTCGAGGTGGGGCCGGGCGGGCGCTGGGTCGCCGAGTACTACCCGCACGACAGCGCGGAGGAGCTGGCCGACGGGGGCCTGCGGATCACGCTGCGCAGCCCGGATCCGGCTTCGCTGCGCCGGCTCGCGCTGCGGCTCGGGCGCGAGGGGCGGATCGTCGCCCCCACAGAGCTGGCGGAGAGCGCGCGGAGCGCCGCTCGAGAAGCACTCGCGGGGTACGGGGAACAGGTCTGAGGGGAGCGCGGTCGATGTCGCCAACGTCAGGGCCCGTCGCCTTCAAGGCCTCCTGTCCCGACTGCCGGGCCCGCTTCGAGCTGGACGCGGGCGCCCTGCGGCTGGCCATCGGCGGCAGCCGGCGGGCCACCTTCTACTCCTTCATGTGTCCTGAATGCGGTGCCTCGGTGCGCAAACCTGCTGGTGAGCGCATAGTGGAACTGCTGACGGGCGGTGGCGTGAGCACCCTGCGCAGCATCTGAGGCGGGTGGTGGCCTAGGCTCGGCCCCATGCTGTGGCCGATGTTCGCAATTGCCCTGGGCTTCCTCGGAGTCGCCGTGCTCGCCGTGCTGGCGGTGCGGGTGTTCGCGGAGGTGCGCAGACTTTCCGTGCAGGTCGCGCAGGCCAGCCGCCGGATCACCGATGCCTCGGGCGATCTCGAGAGGGCGGCCGCGGACCTGGCCCGGGCGGGCCGCGACGTGCGACCGTAGCGAATGAGACGGGCGTGTGACCGGGGGATTGACATCCGGCCAGGACGCAAGACGGGGGACGCCGGGGGATTGCCGGGCGTTAACCCCCTGGGGTTACGATCCTCGGTAGAGACAGTCCTAGGCGCCCGTGCCGTTGTGCTGTGAACCTCGGAGAAAAGGAAGATACCTATGTTCGGCAACCTCAGGGGTTGGGAAATCTTCGTCATTCTCGGAGTCATCATCCTGCTGTTCGGCGCCAAGAAGCTCCCCGACATGGCCCGCTCCCTCGGCAAGTCGGCCCGCATCCTCAAGAGCGAGGCCAAGGCCATGAAGAAGGAGGGCGAGGCCGAGGACGCGGCCACCGCCGCCACCCCCGCGGACCAGTCCGCCCAGCAGCCCGTCGCCCCGCGCACCATCCAGGCCGCGCCCGGTGACGTCACCAGCTCCCGCCCGGTCAGCGAGCCGAACCGCACCGCCCAGGGCTGACGCACGCCGTACGCGCCAGTCATCTGCAACGAGACAAGGGACGTGGGTTGCTCAAGTCTGCCCGCAAGCAGGGGAAAGCGGACAAGGACGCCGAAGGGCGGATGCCTCTTGTCGAGCACCTGCGTGAGCTGCGAAACCGTCTGCTGAAGTCGGTCCTGGCGATCCTGGTGATCACCATCATTTCGGCCTTCTTCTACAGGGACATCATCAACTTCCTGCTGAAGCCGATGCTGGACTCCGTCGGCTGCAGGGACGGCGTGGTGACCCAGCGCAACGGCCACCCCTGCGCCGACATGACCGTGAACGGTCTCATCTCGGCGTTCACCATCGCCCTCAAGGTCTCGCTGACGGCCGGTGTGGTGCTGTCCGCGCCGGTGTGGCTGTACCAGCTGTGGGCGTTCGCCGCGCCGGGCCTGCACAGTCACGAGAAGAAGTACGCGCGGAGTTTCGTCGCGGTCGGTGCGCCGCTGTTCGCGGCCGGCGCCGTGCTCGCGTACAAGATCCTTCCGCAGACCGCGACGATCATGCTGGAGTTCACTCCCGATCACGCGCGCAACCTGCTGCCGGTCGACGACTACCTCGACCTGGTCACCCGCATGGTGATCGTGTTCGGCCTGGCCTTCGAGCTGCCGCTGCTGCTGATCCTGCTGAACTTCACGGGCGTGCTCACGGGCAAGCGGCTGGGTGGCTGGTGGCGGGGCATGGTCCTCGGCATCACGGTCTTCGCCGCCTTCGCGACCCCCACGGGTGACCCGCCGACCATGCTCGCGCTGGCCCTGCCCATCGTGGCCCTCTACTTCCTGGCCCTCGGTATCTGTCTCCTCAACGACCGCAGGCGCCGGCGCAACGACCCCGACGCGGGTCTGAGCGACGACGAGGCCTCCGAGCTGGACCTGACCCCGGCGCCGATCGGCGCGCTGGAATCGGTGCCGGCCCCCGCCGCGCTGCCCGGCCAGGCCGACGGCGGACGCCAGCGGATCAACGGTTACGACGACGCGACCTGACCGTGCATTGCGCCCGGTGAGCTCCGGGACCACCCTCTTCCTCCGTCCCACCGCGGGCCGCGGCCGGGGCGCGCACGCCGCACAGCCGGCCGCTTCCGCGTTGCGGGCGGCCGGCTTCTGCGTAGCGGACGGTGGTGGGCGCCGACGGCCTCCCCCGGACGCCGTCCGCGGGTACCCCCGGGGGCGCTGCCGGTGACCGCGGAACGCGCCCCGGAGCGGGCCGGCTGCTCACTTAAATGATCGCGACTGTTGTCAGAGGTGGCGGGTAGGCTCGACAGCAAGATGACCGAAGAACTCTCACCCGCCGAGCGGTACGCCGCTGCCCGGATCCGCGCCGCCGAAGAGGCCACTGCCCTGGCCCCCTTCCGCGAGATGTACGACTTCGATCTGGACCCGTACCAGGTCGAGGCCTGCAAGGCACTGGAGGCCGGCAAGGGCGTCCTCGTAGCCGCCCCGACAGGCTCGGGCAAGACCATCGTCGGCGAGTTCGCCGTGCACCTGGCCCTCCAGCAGGGCCGCAAGTGCTTCTACACGACGCCGATCAAGGCGCTGTCGAACCAGAAGTACGCCGACCTCGTCAAGCGCTACGGCGCCGACAAGGTGGGCCTGCTGACCGGCGACAACAGCGTGAACTCCGAGGCGCCGGTGGTCGTGATGACCACCGAGGTGCTCCGCAACATGCTGTACGCGGGCTCCCAGTCGCTGCTCGGCCTCGGCCACGTCGTGATGGACGAGGTCCACTACCTCTCCGACCGGTTCCGCGGGGCCGTCTGGGAGGAAGTGATCATCCACCTCCCCGAGTCGGTGACCCTGGTGTCCCTGTCGGCCACCGTGTCGAACGCCGAGGAGTTCGGCGACTGGCTGGACACCGTCCGCGGCGACACCGAGGTGATCGTCTCCGAGGAGCGGCCCGTCCCGCTGTGGCAGCACGTCATGGCCGGCCGCCGGATCTACGACCTCTTCGAGGAGGAGTCCGACCACGGCGGCCGCGGCTCCGCGCGCCGGGAGGTCAATCCCGACCTGCTGCGCATGGCCCGCGAGGAGAACAGCCGCACCTACAACCCGAAGGACCGGCGGCGCGGCAAGATGGTCCGCGAGGCCGACCGCGAGCGCGAGCGGCGCTCCCGCGGCCGGATCTGGACCCCCTCCCGCCCCGAGGTCATCGCCCGCCTCGACGGTGACGGGCTGCTGCCCGCCATCAACTTCATCTTCAGCCGGGCCGGCTGCGAGGCCGCGGTCCAGCAGTGCCTGTACGCGGGACTGCGGCTCAACGACGAGTCCGCGCGGCTCAAGGTCCGCGAGATCGTCGAGGCGCGGACCGCCTCCATCCCCACCGAGGACCTGCACGTCCTGGGGTACTACGAGTGGCTCGAAGGGCTGGAGCGGGGCATCGCCGCGCACCACGCGGGCATGCTGCCCACCTTCAAGGAGGTCGTGGAGGAGCTGTTCGTCCGGGGCCTCGTCAAGGCCGTCTTCGCCACCGAGACCCTGGCGCTGGGCATCAACATGCCCGCGCGCACGGTGATCCTGGAGAAGCTGGTCAAGTGGAACGGCGAGCAGCACGCCGACATCACCCCCGGCGAGTACACGCAGCTGACCGGCCGGGCCGGGCGGCGCGGCATCGACGTCGAGGGCCACGCGGTGGTGCTGTGGCAGCGGGGCATGGACCCGGCCGGGCTCGCCGGGCTCGCGGGTACCCGTACGTATCCGCTGCGCTCCAGCTTCAAGCCCTCGTACAACATGGCCGTGAACCTGGTCAGCCAGTTCGGGCGGCACCGCTCGCGCGAGCTGCTCGAGACCTCCTTCGCGCAGTTCCAGGCCGACCGCTCGGTCGTCGGGATCTCCCGGCAGGTGCAGCGCAACGAGGAGGGCCTCGAGGGCTACCGGGAGGGCATGACCTGCCACCTGGGGAACTTCGAGGAGTACGCGCAGCTGCGCCGCGACCTGAAGGACCGTGAGACGGAGCTGGCCAAGCAGGGCGCCGCCCAGCGCCGGGTGCAGGCGGCCAGTTCGCTGGAGAAGCTCAAGCCGGGCGACATCATCCACGTGCCGACGGGCAAGTTCGCCGGGCTCGCGCTGGTCCTGGATCCGGGCGTGCCGGCCGGGCGGGTCAACGGGCACCGCGGGTACGAGTACGCGGAGGGCCCGCGCCCCCTGGTGCTCACCGCCGAGCGGCAGGTCAAGCGGCTCGCCGCGATCGACTTCCCGGTCCCGGTCGAGGCGCTCGACCGGATGCGGATCCCCAAGACCTTCAACGCGCGCTCGCCGCAGTCCCGTCGGGACCTGGCCTCGCAGCTGCGGAGCAAGGCCGGGCACATCACGCCGGAGCGGCGTGCGCGCGGCCGGGCCGCGGCGGCCGACGACCGCGAGATCGCCCGGCTGCGTTCCGAACTGCGGGCACATCCCTGCCACGGCTGCGACGAGCGCGAGGACCACGCCCGCTGGGCGGAGCGCTACCACCGGCTCAAGCGGGACACCCTGCAGCTGGAGCGGCGGATCGAGGGCCGGACGAACACCATCGCCCGAACCTTCGACCGGATCCACGCACTGCTGACCGAGCTGGACTACCTGCGCGAGGACGAGGTCACCGTGCACGGCAAGCGGCTCGCCCGGCTGTACGGGGAGCTCGACCTGCTGGCCTCCGAGTGCCTGCGGGCCAAGGTGTGGGAGGGCCTGAGCCCGGCCGAACTGGCCGCCTGCGTCTCGGCGCTGGTCTTCGAGGCGCGGCAGTCCGACGACGCGGTCGCACCGAAGGTGCCGGGCGGCGCGGCGAAGGAGGCGCTGGGCGAGATGGTCCGCATCTGGGGCCGGCTCGACGCGCTGGAGGAGGAGCACCGCATCAACCAGGCGGAGGGCGTGGGCCAGCGGGAGCCGGATCTCGGCTTCGCGTGGGCGGCGTACCAGTGGGCCTCCGACAAGAGCCTGGACGAGGTGCTGCGCGAGGCGGAGATGCCGGCCGGTGACTTCGTGCGCTGGTGCAAGCAGGTCATCGACGTGCTCGGGCAGATCGCGGCGGCGGCCCCCTCGGCCTCCGGCGAGAGCGGGAGCACGGTGGCGCGCAACGCCCGCAAGGCCGTGGACGCCCTGCTGCGGGGCGTAGTGGCCTACAGCTCGGTCGGCTAGCCGGTTTTGGGGCTTCCTCCGAGTGCGGGGCCGGCCTGATCTGATCTCTTGCCATGATCGAATCCTCGTGCTCTGTGCGACGATCGGTCCATGAGCGGGGGAGCAGACGAGGGCCCGAGACGGGTCGGTCGGCCACGCGCCGACCGGCTGAGACCGGAGAGCGGCCGGCCGCCGCGCGAGGACCTCCTCTGCGCGGCGGCCGAGTTGTTCACCGTCCAGGGGTACGCGGCGACCACCACGCGGGCGGTCGCCGGGCGGGCCGGAATGCGCCAGGCCACGATGTACCACTACTTCGGCGGCAAGGAGGACCTCCTCGCCGAACTGCTGGAGTCCACGGTCGCTCCCTCGCTGGTCCTGGCCCGCCGGCTGCTCGCCGAAGACGGGCGGCCCGCCGCACGGCGGCTGTGGGAGCTGTGCTGCTCCGATGTGCTGCTGCTGTGCGGGGGCCCGTACAACCTGGGGGCGCTCTACCTGCTGCCCGAGGTGGGCGGCGCGCGCTTCGCACAGTTCCGCCGGATGCGCGCGGAACTCAAGGACGCCTACCGGGTGTTGCTCGACGGGACCTGCGCCGGCGCCGAACTGGCCGGGGACGGGGCGGGACTGGCGCTCCGCAACGACCTGGTCTTCGGACTCATCGAGGGTGTCATGCTGATCCACCGGGCCGATCCGGCGCGGCCGGTGGGTGCCTTCGCGGAGGCCACCGCCGACGCCGCGCTGCGGATCGCGGGGATCGGCCTGCCCGGGAGCCGGTGACCCCTGCGGCTGTGGCGCATCATGGGAACCCGTCCCCCGGTGACGGAGAGCCGACAGGAGTGACCACAGAAATGCGAACCCGGGTGCGGTCCGGGGATCCCGACGCCTTCGCGGAGCTGTTCGACGGCCATGCCCGCACCGTGTACAACCATGCCTTCCGGCTGACCGGGGACTGGTCCGTCGCGGAGGACGTCATGTCGGCCGTCTTCATGGAGGCGTGGCGGATGCGCGCCAGGGCGGACCCCGAAGGGGGATCGCTCCGGCCGTGGCTGCTGGGCATCACCACCAACCTCGCCCGCAACCACTGCCGGAGCAACCGGCGTTACCGGGCCGCCGCGGCCGCCGCAGGCGCCGCGGCCGCGCCCGTGCCCGACCACGCGGACGAGGTGGCCGGCCGGCTCGACGACCGGCAGCGCATCGCCGTCACGCTGAGCCGGCTGGGCGCGCTGCGCAGGCCCGAGCGCGTCTTTCCCAGCCCCAGCCCGGCGAGCGGGAGGAGCGCGCGCCTCCTGCCGCCCCCCGTCTGTGACCTGCTGCGCGGGAGCCACCCGCCGGCCGCCCTCACGGCCGCGCTCTACAAGGCCGCCGCGAAGATTCCCGGCGTGGTCCTGGTGGCCGAGGCGGCCGACGCCGCGGGCCGTCAGGGCGTCGCCGTCGCCCGCCTGGACGAGGCCTCCGGACAGTGCACGGAATGGATCTTCGCCCGGGACACCCTTGTGTTCCTCGGCGAACGCACGGTCCAGGTCAGCGGCAGCTCCGGGGAGCAGGGCCTGATCAAGCCCGGCACGGTCGTGTCCACCAGCGCCGTCCTGACCTGTGCGGTCGTCGACCGGATCAAAAAGATTCCCGCCGGATCCCGCTGACCGGCCCGGTGCCGGCCTCCCAGCCGGTGCGGTCGTGCCAGGCCTGGAGGGTGCGGCCGCTCTCGAACCGGTGGACGGTCCCGGTGACCGGGTCGGTGAACTCCAGGACCCGGGCCAGGAGCTGCAGCGGTCTGCGGTAGTCGTCCGGGCCCGGATCGGTCACCCGCGGATACACCGGGTCGCCCAGGATGGGCAGGCCCAGGGCGTTCATGTGCACCCGCAGCTGGTGGGTGCGGCCGGTGTGCGGGGTCAGCCGGTAGCGGCCCAGGTCCCCCTGGGTGCCGGTCAGTTCGATCAGGCTCTCGGCGTTGGGCGCGGCGCCGGGCACCTCGGTCGCCGCGATCACGCCACGGGCTTTCTCGATCCGGCTGCGGACCGTGCGGGGGAAGGTGGGGGCGAGCGCGGGGT
>NZ_JARAYQ010000222.1:0-13908 GCF_033794505.1 Streptomyces sp. MB09-01
GTGGCGGGGGTGGGGGTGGAACTTACCGTGGTCATTCGGCCTCGATTCTTCTGATGAGGTGGAGCACGGTCAGCACATCCCGGCCGGTACGGAGGTCCCGCACCGGTTGCCCTCGAACCGGTTGCCCGTTCCGGTCCCCTGGTTGGCCAGGTCGGCCGGCTGGTTGTCCCGCACCACGTTGTCCTCGATGACGTTGTCGGTGTTCGTCGCGCCCACGAAGCTCTTGAACAGCAGGATTCCGCCGGACAGGGGGGAGGCGCCGACGTTGCCGCGGATGGAGTTCCCCCGCACGACCGTCTCCTCGGCCCCGGTGAGGACGATGCCGACGCCCTGGATGTCGGGGAGGCGGCTGTTGCCCTTGCAGAACTTGTTGTTCTCGTGGATCCGGTTGCCGCGGATGGTCATGGCTCCGGCACCCGGCTCGCCCTCGTCGCCGACGACGAACACGCCGCCGCAGTTGCCGGTGAGGAGGTTGCCGCTGACGGTGAGGTTCCTGACGCGCCTGACCGTGACTCCGATCCGGTTCCCGGTCAGCGTGTTGCGCCGGACCACCGCGCCCAGGGTGTCGGTGGCGCCCCCCTCCCGCGCGACGGTGTTGGCGATGAAGATGCCCGACTCGGTGTTGTCGCGGGCGGTGTTGCCGCGGAACACCCCGCGGGTGGACCGCTCCTGGGCGATGCCCCAGGTGCCGTTCATCTCGGAGATCACCCGCTCGACACTGAGCCGGTCGGTGTAGGAGGCCCAGATGCCGTTCCGCTTGAAGCCCGAGACGGCCAGCGAGCGGATCTTCACGTCGTTCACGCTCTGCTCCGGCGTGCCCATGATGCAGATCCCGGTGTCTGCCTGCGAGCAGGCGGTGGCCGCGCGCACGGGAGCCGCCGGTGCGCCCGGCGCGGCCGCCGCCGCCCCGGCCTTCGCGTCGGGCGCCGCGGGTGCCGCAGGTACTGCGGGCGGCCTGATCACCGTACGGGCGCCGAACCCCCGCAGGGTCAGTCGCTTCGTGATCAGCACGTTCTCGTAGTAGGTGCCGGGCATCACCGTGATGATGTCGCCCGGTCGTGCGGCGTTCACCGCGTCCTGGATCGAGTCGCCCGGGTGCACTCGCCGTCCGGCCGCGGCGGCGGGTGGCGCGGCCACGCCGAGGCCTGCGGCCATGACGACTGCGATGCACATGAGGGACTTGATTTGTCGGTTCGTCACGATGCAGAAGTTATGGGCGATGGGAGCAATTCGCCACATTGGGTGCGCGGATGGACACATGCCGTGGGCAAACGGCGCAATTTGGCGTCCGGAGGAGTGGATCGCGGGACTCGCAGCGACGGCCTTCCGCCGTCGCACCGTGACACCCCGTCACCCGGACCCGGGGAGCGGCGCGGGCCGTTGCCCACCGCTCAGAGAGCGGGCCGGTCGCGGGGGGTTTCCCGGGGGCTCCGGCAAGGGGCAACGGGCAACCCGTCGACCGCCTGAGGCGGCGGGGGCAGGCTGAAGCCGTCCGCAGGAGACGAGAACCACCAGGGGAAAACATGCGCAAGATGTTCCGCGGCGCCGCCGCCCTCGCGACCGCCGCCACCGCCGTCCTCGCGCTCAGCGGTTCGGTCGAGGCCAAGCCTGTCGACGCGTGGGCCGGATGCCCGGAGGGGGCGGTCTGCATCTACCCTCAGAACCAGAACCCGGCCGTCAAGCCGACGCACGTCTTCTACTCCTACGGGGCCCACAACCTGAGCAACCAGGTCGGGAACCACTGGGTGCTCAACAATCAGTACGGCGGTGCGACCGCAAACCTGTGCACCGGCTCCAACGGCGCGGGCTGCGGCAGCCCCATCGCCGCCAAGACCGGTGTCTACGCCGACCTCACGCCGATCAACTCGATCCGCCTCAACCGGTAGCACCACCGCGGCGAGGGCTTCCGGAGCCGCCGCGCGAGCGGCTCCGGGGGTTCCTGTTCCCGCCATACCGGCTGGAAGATCCGGTCTTCCGTCGGACCCCCGCGGTAGCCTGGGCAGTGTCATCTCGCTGCCTGGGCGCGCATTGCCATGGGGGATGTTTTGGGGGATCCGGACCGCCGGCGGAAGACCGATCACCAGCACGCACCCGACGACACGTCGGTGCACTTCCCTGCGCAGCTGAGACGTCTGCGGGTGCAACGCGGCCTGTCCCTCGCGGACCTCGCACGGCAGACGCACTACAGCAAGGGCTATCTCAGCAAGATCGAGACCGGCTCGAAGCCCGTCACCGTCGACGTCGCGCGGCGCTGCGACGACGTTTTGCGGGCGGGAGGTGAACTGCTGCGGATGGTCCGGGAGACGGGAGCGCCCGACGCCGGCACCGAAGGCCCCGCCGGCGCCGGGCCGCCGGCGGACGGCGCGTGTCCGTACCGCGGCCTGCCGGCCTTCACCGCGCGCGACGCCGAGTGGTTCTTCGGCCGGGAGCGGGCGACGGCCGAGCTGGTCGAACGGGTCTTCGGCCGGGTCGGCGTCGGCCCGCTGATGCTGGTCGCCCCGTCGGGCGCGGGCAAGTCCTCGCTGCTCAACGCAGGTCTCGTACCGGCGCTGCGGCGCAGCGGCGGCTTCCCGATGCCGGGTGCCGAGACGTGGCCGGTGGTGCGGTTCACTCCCACCGCGCATCCGCTGGAGGAGCTGCTGGACTGCGCCGCGAAGGTCCTGGGCAGCGATCTCGGCATCACCGCACGGGAGTTGCGGGACCACCCGCACGCGCTGCTCGAAGCCGTCCACCGGCTTTCGGAACGGCCCCCGGCCGGTTCCGGGGACCGGCGGCCGCCTCCGCCCCGGCCGGTGCTGCTCGTCGACCAGTTCGAGGAACTGTTCACGCTCTGCTCGGACGAGGACGAGCGGCGAGCGTTCGTCCGGGTGCTCTGCGCGCTGGCCGCCTCCGGTCCGGCGCCGCCGGCCGGGCACGACCCCGCCGTCGTGGTGCTCGGCGTACGGGCGGACTTCTCCGGGAACTGTCTGGACCTTCCGGAGCTGGCCCCGGTCTTCACCGGCGGGCTGTTCGTACTGCCTCCGATGTCCCTGGCGGAGCTGCGGGAATCGATCACCCGGCCCGCCGAGCTCGCCGGTCTCACCCTCGAACCGGGCCTGGTCCCGCTGCTGCTGCGCGATGTGGGCCTGCGCGACGATCCACCGGACCGTACGCCCTCCGGTGCGCTGCCCCTGGTCTCGCACGCGCTGATGGCCACCTGGCGGCAGCGCGAGGGCTCCACCCTGACCGTCGCCGGTTACGAGCGCACCGGCGGCATCCAGGGGGCGATCGCCCGCACGGCCGAGGAGGTGTTCGCCCGCCTCTACCCGGCCGAGCAGAACACGCTGCGCCGCGTCCTGGTACGTCTGGTGCACGTGGCCGACGGCACGGGCGCGGCGCGGCGCCGGATGAGCCGGGCCGCGCTGATGGACCAGCTGACCGACGCGGGCCCCGCCGCGGCCGCGCTCGACACCTTCGTACGGGCCCGCCTGATCACGATGGACAGCGACACCGTCGAGATCACCCACGAGGCCCTGCTGCACGCCTGGCCACGGCTGCGCGGCTGGATCCACGCCGACCGGGCCGGGCTCCTGATCCACCAGCAGCTGGCCCACGCCGCCGCCGAGTGGGAGCGGGAGGGCCGGGACCCGTCGGCGCTCTACCGCGGGACCCGGCTGGAGACCGCCCGCTCCTGGGCGGACGAACTCGACGGCCGGAGCCGGCTCGGCGCCCTGGAGGCCGCCTTCCTCCGGGCCGGCCAGGAGGCGCACGACAGCCGCGAGCGGCAGGCCGGGCGCCAGGTGCGGCTGCGGCAGCGAATGCTGGCCACGCTCGTCGTCCTGCTGGTGCTCGCGGTGGGCGCCGGCGGCCTGGCCTACCAGCAGCGCGCGGGTGCGCTCGGCCAGGAGCGCGTCGCCCGTTCGCGGGCGCTCGCCCTGCAGTCCGCGGCGCTGGCCGCCGGCCAGCCGGAGGCGTCGATGCTGCTCGCCCGGGAGGCCTACCGGGCCGCGCCGACGACCGAGGCCCGGGGCGCCCTGCTGAGCACCCAGTCCCAGCCGTTCGTCGCCCGCTTGGGCGGCCACGGCGGGCCGGTCAACGCGGTGGCCTTCTCCCCGGGCAACGACGCGCTGGCGACGGCCAGTTCCGACGGCACGGTGACCTTGCGGCGCGTGGCCGACCGCCGCACCCTCGCGACCTTCACCCTGCCCGGACGGGTCCGCGCGGTCGCCGTCAGCCCGGACGGCCGGACGCTCGCGGCCGCCTCCACGGACGGGCCGGCGCGCCTCTGGGACACCGTCAGCCACGGTACGACGGCGGTGCTCCCCGCGAGTACGCAGGGCGCCCGCGCCGTGGCCTTCGCCCCCGACGGGCGGACCCTGGCGGTCGCCGGCCCCGACGGGACGGTCCGGCTGTGGGAGACCGCCGGGGACCACCGCGGCGTCGCGTCCCTCGCGGGCCACACCGGGCGGGTCAACGCCCTCGCGTACGCCGCGGACGGCCGGACGCTGGTCTCGGCCGGTGCCGACCGGACCGTACGGCTGTGGGATCCGGTGGACGCGCGTCCGCTGGCCGTGCTCACCGGGCACACGGACGAGGTGCTGGGGGCGGCCTTCGCCCCGGACGGCCGGACGGTCGCCACGGGAGGCGTCGACCGGACCGTACGGCTGTGGGACGTGGCCGGCCGGCGGACGGCCGCGACGCTGACCGGGCACAGCGACGACGTCAACGGCGTCGCCTTCACCCCGGACGGAACGACGGTCGTCAGCGCGGGCGGCGACGGGACGACCCGGCTGTGGGACGTGGCGGGCGGCCGGCTGACCGCGACGCTCGCCGGGCACACCGACTACGTGCTCGGGGTGGCCGTGGACCAGCGCGGCGCGATGCTGGCCACCGCCGGTTTCGACCAGTCGGTGGTGCTGTGGGACCTGCGGGGCGCGGTGCTGGCCTCGCGGCCGTTCTCGGAGATCTGGCACGCCGCGTACAGCCCGGACGGAAAGCTGCTGGCCACCGCGGAGGCGGATCACATGGTCCGGCTTTGGGACGTGGCGGGGCGCCGGGTGCTGGCCACCTTCGAGGGCCACAGCGAGACGGTGTTCTCCGTGGCCTTCTCCCCCGACGGACGGACCCTGGCCTCGGCCGGCTCGGACGGCACCGTGCGGCTGTGGGACGTCGTGGCGGGCGGACCCTCGGCGACGCTCGCCGGGCTGGGCGGGACCGTCTTCGCCGTGGCCTTCTCCCCCGACGGACGGACGCTCGCCTCGGCCGGCTCGGACGGCAGCGTACGACTGTGGGACGTCGTGGCGCGCCGCGCGCTCGCCACGCTCCCCGGGCACACGGACTTCGCCAACGACGTGGCGTTCAGCCCCGACGGACGCACCCTGGCGAGCGCCGGCGACGACCTGACGGTCCGTCTCTGGGACGTGGCCGGGCGCCGCCCGCTGGCTGCCCTCACGGGCCATACGGGTGCGGTCCGCGGGGTGGCCTTCAGCCCGGACGGGCAGACCCTCGCCAGCAGCGGCAACGACGGGACCGTACGGCTGTGGGACGCGCCCCGCCACCGCTTCCGGGCGGCGCTGTCCGGCCACACCGGCTCCGCGCGGGGCATCGCCTTCTCCCCCGACGGGCGCACGCTGGCGAGCAGCGGCAACGACCGTACGGTGCGGTTGTGGGACGTGGCCGGACGCCGGACGGTGGCCGCGCTGTCGGGCCATGCGAGCGCGGTGTGGGGCGTGGCCTTCGCCCCCGACGGGCGGACGGTGGCCAGCAGCAGCACGGACGGCACCGTACGGCTGTGGAACCTGGACGTCGGGGCGCGGATGGCGGCGATCGGACGGTTGCGGGAGTGACCGGGCCGGGCCGGACTCCCGGCCCGGGCCGGGGTCCCGCCGGCCTCCGGGGTGGAGGCCGGCGGTCCGTCGCGTCAGCTGTCGCGGACCGCGATGATGCCGTTGAAGACGCCGACGTACGCGGCGCCGTCGGGACCGAGGGTGATCGGGGCCCAGTTGTTGTCGTAGAGCGGGCCGGTTCCGGTCAGCTGCCGCCAGCGGCGTTCACCGGTGCGGAAGTCCACGGCCGTGAGGTACCAGCCGTCGATGCCCCAGAAGTTGGGCTCCTTCTCGTAGAAGTAGAGCAGCCCGTTCGCGGTGGACAGCTTCGGGACCACGGAGGGAGCGCGGATGGCGCTCTCCCACACCGTGTCGCAGCCGCTGCCGTCGGCCCGGACGTCGATGCGGGTCACACCGCCCACGACCGACTTGCCCAGCAGCAGGGTGGTGGGGTTCTCGTAGCCGTAGTTGTTCTCGACGACGATGCTGTTGCCCCAGGTGATCAGGGAGTTGTCGGTGGTCGAGGCGCCGGAGCCGAACACCGGCACCTTGCAGACCAGCCGCCGGTCGGCCGGGACGTCCGTGCCCCGCTTGTAGACCAGGACGTTCATCCGGTCGTCGGCGTTGTCGGTGATGGCGACGTAGCCGTTGCCGAAGAGGTCCGGGGTGGTTCCCGAACCCTGGTTGACGGAACCGGGCTTGGCGGCGGTCCCGCGGTCGTACGTCTGGCGCCACTGCACCTCGGGGGTGCCGTCCGCGGCGGCGCGGAAGCTGTAGAGCGCGTGGTCGGAGACGATGGAGACGCCGTCCTCGGCGACCGAGAAGGAGTTCTGGATCTCCTCGCCCGGCAGGCGGACGGAGCGGATCCGCGAGGTCGCCGGGTCCACGGTGCCGACCCGGCCCTGGCGGGTGACCCACCAGATGCGGCCGTCCCAGTCGGGCATCACGGAGGTGACGGGGTCACAGGTGCCGCTGGGCCGCAGATTGGTCCAGGTCACGCAGTCGTGCGGGACCTGGTCGGTGAGGTCCCAGTCGTCGTCGACCGTGAACTTCCAGCTCCCGTCGGGGTTCTGCGAGTGGGCGAGGCGCAGGATGTGCTGGCGGGAGTCGGCCAGCACGGCCCGGTCCTGGTCGTCCAGGTAGAAGTAGGCGCCGCCCGAGGTGTCCTTGAAGATCTTCGCGAAGTCGAGCGAGGTGATCGCCTCGACCGTCGAGGAGCGCTGCGGGAGCTGGTATTCCGCGAGCGTGGCGAGCGTACGCGGCTCCAGGAGTTTGACCTTGAAGCCCGAGAAGGTGCCGCACACCGTGACGAGGCGGCCGCCCGCGTCGAAGGTGGCGGTGGCGCATTCGCCCCCCAGCGCGGCGATCTTCTCGCTGGTCACCTGCAGGTTCTTGCCGAGCGGCCCCGCCCAGGGGGAGGTGGCGCTCCCCGCCGCGTCGGAGTGCATGCCGCTGCGGCCGTTGGGCGCGAGGTGGGGGTGCTGCGGCGGCGCCTCGCCGGGCAGCGGGACGGCGACCGCGGGGCTGCCGTCGTAGTGGCTGATCAGGCGGTAGCCGGGGGCCTTGGGTATCTCCTCGGCCTGGGCCGGCGAGCCGCCGTTCAGCACCGTGAAGGCGGCGACGGCGGGCACCACGGCGCAGTTCAGCGCTCTTCGGAACATCCGGGCTTCCCCCTGTCTCGTCGGTCTTGTCGACATTGCGTCTGACATCGCGCCGCGGCCAGACGCTAGATCGCAGTGCCCGAGGAGTCCATGGACGCGCCGGATGATTCACGAAGGCGCAACAGTCGATCAAGGTCAGGGATGGAGGCTGGAGACCACGTGCGCGGTGGCCGTCAGTCCGTTGTGGATGGTCGCGGCCATGCTGCTGCTCGCGAGGTAGAAGCCGAGCAGCGCGCAGACCAGCGCGTGTGAGAACTTGAGGCCGCCGCTGCGCAGGAAGATCCAGGCGAGGATGAGGAGCAGGACGACCACGGAGAGGGAAATCACCATCGAAACCTCCTTACTCGCCGTCATGGTGGCGCAGGAGGGGATGCCTTCGGGCGAAACACGTGTCCGCCGTACGGGTGTTGACCGTCCGTGACGGGCGGTCAGTCCTTGACGATCTCGCTCCAGTGGGTCGTGCGGCCGCACCAGCGACCGAGCAGCACCGGATCGTGGCCGACCGCCAGGAGTCCCGCCCCGCTCTCGGCCCGGTACTCCTCGACGACCGCGACCAGGGCAGCGGCGGTGGAGGCGTCCAGCATCGCGGTCATCTCGTCGCATACCAGCCAGCGCGGCCGGAGCACCAATGCCCGTGCCAGACAGGCGCGTTGCAGCTGGCCGTCGCTGACCTCGTGGGGACGGCGGGCGAGCAGGTCCGCGCCGAGGCCGACCCGCTCCGCCAACTCGGGCACCCGCGAGGCCACTTCCTTGCGCCGTCCCGTCGCGCGGAGGGGTTCGGCGACGTGGTCGCGCAGTCTGAGGCGGGGGTCCGCGGAGAGCCGGGGCTGCTGGAAGACCACGCCGACCGCGGTGCGCAGGGGGCGCGGCGCCCGGTGGGAGAAGCCGGTCACGGCGCGGCCGTCGAACGCCACGGTCCCTCGGTCGGGACGGTGCAGCAGGGCGGCGACCCGGGCCAGGGTGGATTTCCCGCAGCCGCTCGGCCCGAGCAGGCCGAGGGACTCGCCCGGCTGCAGGGTCAGGTGCGCGTCCCGGACCACGGGGCGCGGCGGTCGTAGGCCGCCGTGATGTCCTTGAGCTCAAGCACGGTGGCAGGCCACCCCTTCGGTGAGCACGGGCCGCCGGCTGCGGCAGACCTGGTCGGCGGCCGTGCACCGGGCGGCGAAGGCACAGCCCCGCGGGAGCGCGCCCAGCTCGGGCGGCGCCCCGGGGACGGGGGTGAAGGCGCGTTCGGGGAGCGCCGAGCACGTCCAGGCCGTCGGCGAGCCGGGCCGGCCCCGAGGTCTCGGCGTTACCGGGCAGCAGGCCGAGCAGGGCGGAGGCGAGGACGGACTTGCCGCAGCCGCTCTCGCCGACCAGGGCGAGGCACTCCCCGGGCGCCAGGGAGAAGGTGGCGCCGGTGACGGCCTCGACGTACCGGCCCGCAGGTATGCGGAAGCGGACGGAGAGGCCGTCGACTCGCAGGACGGGCTCGGCCGTGCCGGGGCGGGGGCCGTAGGCTCCGGCGGAGCGGGCGGGGACGGGGGGCACGGGAGTCACAGGGTCAGCTCCGAGCGCCGGCGGAGGTTCAGGCGCTCGCGCCAGGCGCCGGCGAGGCCGGCGATGGCCAGCGTCGGGACGATCAGGAGGAGGCCGGGGAAGAGGGTGGGCCACCAGTCGCCGGCGAGCGGCGAGCCGCGGGCGCTCTGGACGAGGTTGCCCAGGCTCGCCCGGGGGGGCGGGGAGCCCCAGGCCCAGGAACGACAGCGCGGACTCGTGCCACATGGCGTGCGGGATCGTCAGCACCGCGGCGAGACCCGCCCGGGGCAGGACGCCCGGCACCAGGTGGCGTACGGCGATGCGCCACCGGGAGGCCCCGCCGGAGACGGCCGCGTCCACGTAGGGGCGGCCGCGCAGGGACAGGACCTCCGCGCGGACGATGCGGGCCGTCGACAGCCAGTGGGTCACGGCCACGGAGACCACCACCGGCCAGACGCCGGGCCGAACATCGCCACGATGAAGATGCCGAGGAGCACTGTACGTCCGCCAGGGCGTGGCCGACGCGCTGGCGGAGGACCCCGTGCACCAGACAGGATCGGAAGAAGACGAACCGGGGCACATCGCCGGCGGCCGAGCGCAGGGGTCTTGCCGGGCTCAGGCCAGCCGTGCCATATATGTCTAGACCTTTACGGCAGCGGAGGAAGGCACCCCGTGCGACGCAGCGCCGCCCCCACGCTCGCCCTCTGCCTGGCCCTCACCGGCCTCACGGGCCTGGGCGCGTGCACCGCGCCCGACACCGAACCCCCGCCCGCCCCGGCCGGACTCACCGCCCAGGCGGGCAGCGCCACCACCGTGCACGTCATGTGGAACGCGGCGGCCGACCGGGACGGGGTGAGCGGCTACCGGGTCTTCGAGGGCGACCGGCTGGTCCGCGCGCTCCCGGCCGGCACGACCATGGTGGACGTCACCGGCCTCGCGCCGCAGACCGGTTACTCCTTCACGGTCCGGGCCGAGGACGCCGCCGGGAACCTCTCCGAGCCCACCCCGGCCGTCCGGGCGACCACCCCGGCGGCCAAGGCCGAGGACCGCACGGCGCCCACCGCCCCGGCCACCACCACCGGCCGCGCGACCGGGCCCCGGGCCGCCCGGCTGTCCTGGACGGCGGCGACGGACGACACCGGCGTGACGGCGTACGACGTCTACCAGGGCGGCGTCCGGATCCACACCGCCGGCCCCGGCGAGAGCGGCACCGCACTGAGCGGCCTGCGGCCCGACACCGTCTACACCTTCACCGTCCGGGCCCGGGACGGGGCCGACAACTCCTCCCCCGACGGGCCGGCCGTGGACGTCACGACCCCACCCGCCTCCGGCGACGGGCCGGGCACCGCACCCGCCGAGTTCGGCGCGGCCGCCTCACCGGGGACGGTCACGCTCACCTGGACCGCACCGGACACGGGCCGCGCAACCACCGAGTACGAGCTGTACGTCAACGCACGCGCCACGACCGTCATCCAGTTCGGTGCGGGCGCCGTGCCCACCGGCCGGGTGGAGCACAAGCTCACGGTGGCGGAGCCGACCGGCACCGAATGGGCCGTGAAACTGCGGGCCAGGCTGCCCGACGGCAACTGGGGCGCCTTCTCCGCGGAGCGTCGGATCACCCTCGTGGCGTGAAATTGCGGCACCGATCCGGCCCGAACGGCACGGTCGGATAAGAAGATCACGCACAATACATCCGTGTTCGGTGAGTACTCGGTCAATGACAATCAGGCAGAATCCGCGGACGACGACCCCCCTCCGGGCTCCTGCGCGCCCGGGAACCTGCCTCCGGAACCGGCGAGCTTCGTGGGCCGGGAACGCGAACTCCGGCTCCTTGGCGACCTGTTACACGAGCGGAGGATGATCACCCTCACGGGGGTGGGCGGGGTCGGCAAGTCCCGGCTCGCCCTGCGGGCCGTCGCCGATCCCCGCCAGTTCCGGCCCGAGGGCACCTGGTGGGTGGAGCTGTCGCCCCTGCGCGATCCCGGCCTGCTCACCGCGACCGTCGCGCACGCCGTCGGCCTCGCCGACCACTCCCCGCGCCCGCTCGACGAGGAGTTGTGCGCGTGGATGGCCGACCGGCGGCTCCTCCTGGTCCTGGACACGTGCGAGCACCTGGTGGCCGCCTGCCGCCACCTGGTCGGCGAACTCCTGCAGTCCGCACCGGGGCTGACGGTCCTGATCACCTCCCGCGAGCCGCTCGGCAGCCCGACCGAGGAGGTCGTCGAAGTGCGGCCGCTGCCCTGCGAGGGACCCGACAGCGACGCCCTCGCCCTCTTCCGGGCCCGCGCCCTGGCCGCGACCCCGCAGGCGGCGGCCGTCTTCGCCGATCCCCTGCGGACCGCGCTCGCGGCCGAGGTGTGCCGCCGCCTCGACGGCATCCCGCTCGCACTGGAACTCGCGGGCGCCCGGCTGCGGTTGTGGACGCTGGAGCAGACGGCCGAGCGGATCGGCGAGCGCTTCGAGATGCTGTCGGGCGTCCGGGCCGCCCTGCCGACCCGGCACCAGACGATGCGGACCACGATCGGCTGGAGCCACGAACTGTGCGAGCCGCTGGAACGGCTGCTGTGGGCCCGGCTGTCCGTCTTCACCGGCGACTTCGACGTGGCCGCGGCCCGCGCGGTCTGCGCGGGTGGCCCGCTGCCCGCCGCCCGGGTGGAGCGGGTCCTGACGGGACTGGCGGCCAAGTCGGTGGTCCTGCGCACCGACGAGCGGGGGGCCGGCGCCCGCTACCGGATGCTCGACACGATCCGCGAGTACGGGCACGACTGGCTGGGCGAGCTCGGCGAAGCGCGGCTCGTGAGCGATCGGCACGCCCACTGGTACGCGGCGCTCTCCCATGCCGCCGACCGGGGCTGGCTGGGCCCGGGTCAGGTGGACTGGTACCGCAGGATCACCGCCGAGCACGCGCAGCTGCGTACGGCCCTGGAGCACCTGCTCACCGCCGACCCGACGGCGGCCCTGGAGATGGCCGGGGCGCTGTGGTTCTACTGGTTCGCCTGCGGACACGTGCACGAGGGCCGGGGCTTCCTGGAACGGGTGCTGCGGGCCGCTCCGCCCACGGGGGCCGCGTACAACCAGGCCCAGTGGGCCCTCGGGCTCACGCTGCTGCTCCAGGGCGACATGGAAGCGGCCGGGCGGATCGCCGAGGAGTGCACGCGGGACGCGGCCCGGCTCGCCGACCCCGAGCGGGAGCTGCGCGCGGCCTATCTGCAGGCGGTGACGGTCCTCATGCCCGGCGATCCCGCACGGGCCCTGCGGCTGGCCGGCCCACGGGCCAGGGCGGGCCACGGCGGGCGGACGAGCGGTCCGGGCTGGCTGCTGTGCAAGCTGGCGACCGGCTACGCCCTGTGCGACCAGGGGCGGTTCGAGGAGGCGACCGACGAGGCGCGGGCCCTGCGGGAGGCGTGCGCGGAGCTGGGCGAGCGCTGGCTTCGGGCGTACGCGGACTACATCCTGGCGGTGGCCGCACTGGGCCTGGGCGACCCCGGGGAGGCGGCCCGGCACGTGCGGGGGATGCTCTCCGGCAAACGGCTGCTGGGCGACCGCTTCGGCATCGCGCTGGGCCTGGACCTGCTGGCCGCGGCGGTGGCCGGGCTGGGCGACGGGGAACTGGCGGCGCGGCTGCTGGGCACCGGGCACGCCTGGTGGCGCACGGTGGGCCGGCCGCAGATGGGCTCGCCCTCGCTGACGGCCCTGCGGGACCAGGGCGAGCGGCAGGCCCGGGCCGCGATCGGCGACGCCGCGTACGAGACGGCGTTCCTGGGCGGCGCGGCGACGTCCACCGGCTGATCAGCGGCCGGTGGACGCTGTGCGTACTGGATGGGCTTCCTCGGGGCTCCCGTCAGTACGGGAGGGGTCTGCCCGACGGCGTGCGCAGATCCAGGTCTCGTGGGGCGGGCTTGGGGACGGGCTTGCGGATCAGCTGCTGGCGCATGCTGCCTCCTCGCTCAGACCAGGGCCGGGCGGCGGGGTTCCACCGTGCGGCTGTCGGGGAGCAGTTCACCGGTGTCGTCGAAGATCACGACCCCGTTGCACAGCAGGCTCCAACCCTGTTCGGGGTGGGAGGCCACGATGCGGGCGGCGTCGTGATCGGCGCTGTCGGCGGATGGGCAGGGTGGCTGGTGGGAGCACATGGCGCACCTCCTCGCAAAGTGGGGCGGGAGGGCCGGTGGTCACCCGGTCGATTCCGCGATCCACGGTGGCTGGTGAGTATTGCTGATCGCCACCCCCGGACGGAACCCGTATTCGCCGCTCAGTTCAGGGTGTGTATGCCCGATTACCATGCGCTCATGCCCGGTATCCGGATCGTTCACCGCACGTCCCGGCCGCCCGCCGAGACCTGGCTGCGGCTCACTGACTGGGAGCGCCACGGCGCACAGGTCCCCTTCACGCGGACGATCATCGACACCGCGCCCCCGACGCACGTCGGAACGATCTTCACCGCGCGCACGGGTGTGGGCAGGATCACTTTCGACGATCCCATGGAGGTCGTGTCCTGGGAGCCCCCGGCGGAGAACTCTCCGGGGCTGGTCCGGCTGGAGAAGCGCGGCCGGTCCGTGACGGGCTGGGCGGAGATCGAGACCCGGCCCCTGGCCTCGGGCGGCACGGAGGTCCACTGGCGGGAGGAACTGCGCCTGCGCGGCCTCCCCCGCGCCCTGGATCCCGTGGTCGCGGCGGCGGGCCGGTTCCTCTTCGGGCGGGCCCTCGCCCGGCTGCTGCGCTCGTGAGGACGCGGGCTAGGGTGCCGTGATCACCGCGCCGGTGATCACTACGCGACCGAGGAGATCTCCGTGGCCACTCCGCCACCGCCGCAGCAGGGCGCCGGGGGCCCGTACAGCCCGCACGGCCCGGACCATCCCTACGGCCCGCCGCGCCGACCACGGGATCCAGGGCGCGTGGGAGGCCGGGCAGGGGCAGTTACCCCC
>NZ_JARAYQ010000223.1:0-13864 GCF_033794505.1 Streptomyces sp. MB09-01
GGCGGGGATGTCGTGCAAAAGAGCAGGAGCGGGGCGCCGGGCAGAAACGTTCCCCCATTCGCCCCGCTCCTGCTCTTTTGCACGACATCCCCGCCGGTCAGGCGGCGAAGGAGATGGTTCATGTGTCCGCTGCGCCCGTGCTGGCGTTGCGAGGGGTCTCGAAGCGGTTCGGCGCCGTTCAGGCCCTGACCGACGTAGAACTCGAGATCCACTCCGGCGAGGTGGTCGCCCTGGTGGGCGACAACGGCGCCGGCAAGTCCACGCTGGTCAAGACGATCGCCGGCGTGCACCCCATCGATGACGGCGTCATCGAGTGGGAGGGCCGTCCGGTCTCCATCACCAAGCCCCACGAAGCCCAGAACCTGGGCATCGCGACGGTCTACCAGGACCTGGCGCTGTGCGACAACATCGATGTCGTCGGCAACCTCTTCCTCGGCCGTGAGCTCAAGAGCTTCGGCATCCTCGACGAGGTGGAGATGGAGCGCCGCGCCCGCGAGCTCCTGACCACCCTGTCCATCCGGATCCCCAGTGTCCGGATCCCCATCGCCTCGCTCTCCGGCGGTCAGCGCCAGACCGTGGCGATCGCCCGTTCCATGCTGGGCGAGCCCCAGCTCGTCATCCTCGACGAGCCCACCGCCGCCCTCGGCGTCGAGCAGACCGCACAGGTCCTCGACCTGGTGGAACGCCTGCGCGAGCGCGGCCACGCCGTCATCCTCATCAGCCACAACATGGCCGATGTGAAGGCCGTCGCCGACAAGGTGGCGGTCCTGCGGCTGGGCCGCAACAACGGTGTCTTCAACGTCGCCGACACCTCGCAGGAAGAGATCATCTCCGCCATCACCGGTGCCACGGACAACGCCGTGACCCGCCGGGCGGCCCGCACCGGGGAGGCCCGCAAGTGAGCACCCAGAACCCTGCCACCGGTCCACTGGGCAAGGGCCCCGTCGGCCAGCAGGAGCACATCGACCCGGTCAACCCCGCGGCGGCTCACGACGCGATCCCGGCCGTGGACCCCCGCCTGCTCGTCCGGGAGGAGGGCCTCGCCGGGTACGTGGGCGAGTTCAAGCGCAAGATGAAGGCCGGCGACCTCGGCTCCCTGCCGGTCGTCATCGGTCTGATCATCATCTGGTCGATCTTCCAGGGGCTGAACTCGAACTTCCTCTCCCCGGAGAACCTCACCAACATCGCGATCACGATGACCGCCACCGGCATGATCGCCATCGGCATCATCTTCGTGCTGCTGCTCGGCGAGATCGACCTCTCGGTCGGCTCGGTCAGCGGCGTCTCGGGCGCGATCGTCGCCGTCCTCGCCGTCACCCACGGCGTGAACGAGTGGCTGGCGATCCTGGCGGCCGTGGCCGGCGGTGCCCTGATCGGCTGCATCCACGGCTTCTTCTTCGCCAGGATCGGCGCCCCGGCCTTCGCCGTCACCCTGTCGGGCCTGCTGTTCTGGCTGGGCGCGATGCTGCAGATCCTCGGCAGCAACGGCACGATCAACATCGACGCCGACGGCGTGGTCGGCCAGCTGACCACGTACTTCTTCTCGGACGTGGCCGTCGCCTACGGGCTGGCCGCGCTCGCGGTCGCCGGCTACTTCCTCGCCTGCTTCCTCGATGCGCGGCGCCGCGGGGCCGCCGGGATGCCCACCCGGCCGCTCGGCGAGATCCTGCTGCGCACCGGGCTGCTCGCGCTGTTCACCTTCGGCCCCGCCGTGGTGTTCAACCAGTACAAGGGTCTGCCGCTCGCGGTGGTGCTCTTCATGCTGGCCCTGGTCGTCACGGACTTCGTGCTCCGCCGCACGACCTTCGGGCGAAACGTTTTCGCACTGGGTGGCAGCGTCGAGGCCTCCCGCCGCGCGGGCATCAACGTCACCCGGATCCGGATCACGGTCTTCGCGATCTCCAGCACCTTCGCCGCCATCGGCGGCCTGTTCTGGGCCTCCAAGATCGCGGCGGCCAACCAGAGCGCCGGCGCCGGCGACCTGCTGATGAACGTGATCGCGGCGGCCGTCATCGGCGGCACCAGCCTCTTCGGCGGCCGGGGCCGGACCTGGAACGCCCTCCTCGGCGTCATGGTCATCGTCTCGATCCAGTACGGTCTGGCACTGGAAGGCATCGCGACGCCGATCCAGTACATGATCACCGGTGCGGTGCTGCTGACCACCGTGGTGATCGACTCGATCACGCGCAAGACCCAGAAGACGGCCGGACGCGCCTGACCGCGCGGCCGACTGTGCGCCGGAGCGGCATCCGGCGGTAAGACCGGTCACAGTGCCCGGCGCCACTTCACGTGGCGCCGGGCATCCGTGCGTACCTGTGCGGGTATTCCTGTGCGGGTATGGGCCCGTATGCGATGTGTGGCCGTGCGGTCGTACGTACATGTATGACAAAGGTGTGACTCCGCCGGGACGGCCCGATGACCGCGCCGCGCAGCGGAACATTAGACTCGACAGACCAGCAAGCAACTGCAAGGAGGCACGGGTGCTGCTGACCCGCATCAAGGGACCGCGCGATCTGGACCGGCTCAGCCAGGAGGAGCTCGATCAGCTCGCCGCAGAGATCAGGTCCTTCCTCGTCGACGCCGTCTCCAAGACCGGCGGGCACCTCGGCCCCAACCTCGGCGTGGTCGAACTGACGATCGCCCTGCACCGGGTCTTCGAATCGCCCAAGGACAAGGTCCTCTTCGACACCGGCCACCAGGCCTACGTCCACAAACTGCTCACGGGCCGTCAGGACTTCGGCAACCTGCGCTCCAAGGGGGGCCTGTCCGGCTACCCCTCGCGCGCCGAGTCCGACCACGACGTGATCGAGAACTCGCACGCCTCCACCGTGCTGGGCTGGGCCGACGGCCTCGCCAAGGCCAACGAGGTGCTGGGCCGCGAGGACCACCACGTCGCCGCCGTCATCGGCGACGGCGCGCTGACCGGAGGCATGGCCTGGGAGGCGCTGAACAACATCGCCGCCGCCAAGGACCGCCCGCTGGTCATCGTGGTCAACGACAACGAGCGTTCGTACGGCCCCACCATCGGCGGCCTCGCGAACCACCTGGCCACCCTGCGCACCACGGACGGATACGAGCGCTTCCTGGCCCGCGGCAAGGAGATCCTGGAGCGCACCCCGGTCGTCGGGAAGCCGCTCTTCGAGACCCTGCACGGCGCCAAGAAGGGCCTCAAGGACTTCATCGCCCCGCAGGGCATGTTCGAGGACCTGGGCCTGAAGTACATCGGCCCCATCGACGGCCATGACATCGAGGCCCTGGAATCGGCCCTGCAGCGCGCCAAGCGCTTCAGCGGCCCGGTCATCGTGCACTGCCTCACCCAGAAGGGCCGGGGCTACACCCACGCCGAGCAGGACGAGGCGGACCGTTTCCACGGCATCGGCCCGATCCACCCGGACACCGGCCTGCCCGTCTCCACCGACGCCGCCAGCTGGACCTCCGTCTTCGCCGACGAGATGGTCAGGCTCGGCAAGGAGCGCAAGGACATCGTCGCGATCACCGCGGCCATGCTCCAGCCGGTCGGCCTGAAGAAGTTCGCGGACGCCTTCCCGGACCGGATCTACGACGTCGGCATCGCCGAGCAGCACGGCGCCACTTCGGCGGCGGGCCTGGCGACCGGCGGCGCCCACCCGGTCTTCGCCGTGTACGCCACCTTCCTCAACCGCGCCTTCGACCAGGTCCTGATGGACGTGGCCCTGCACAAGTGCGGGGTCACCTTCGTCCTGGACCGGGCTGGCGTCACCGGCACCGACGGCGCCTCCCACAACGGCATGTGGGACATGTCGATCATGCAGGTCGTGCCCGGTCTGCGCCTGGCCGCCCCGCGTGACGCCGAGCAGCTGCGCGCCCAGCTGCGCGAGGCCGTCGAGGTCAAGGACGCGCCGACCGTCGTCCGTTACTCCAAGGGCGTCGTCGGCCCGGCCGTCCCGGCCGTCGGCAAGGTCGGCGCCATGGACGTGCTGCGCGCCCCGCGCGCCGACGTCACCCGTCCGGACGTACTGCTCGTCTCGGTCGGTGCGCTCGCCCCGATGTGCCTGGAGATCGCCGACCTGCTCGACAAGCAGGGCATCACCTCGACCGTGGTCGACCCCCGCTGGGTCAAGCCCGTGGACGAGGCGCTGGCCCCGCTCGCCGACCGCCACCGCGTGGTCGTCACCGTCGAGGACAACGGCCGCACCGGCGGCGTGGGCTCCGCCGTCTCGCAGGCCCTGCGGGACGCGGGCGTCGACGTACCGCTGCGCGACTTCGGCATCCCGCAGCGCTTCCTCGACCACGCCTCCCGCAAGGAGGTCATGGCCGAGATCGGGCTGACCGCTCCGGACATCGCGCGGCAGGTCACGGGCCTGGTGGCGAAGCTGGACGGGCGCTACGACAGCGAGCCGGCCGCCGCCGTCGACTAGGACGGGTACCGGCCACTAGATCGCCGCGCGGTTGCACGTCACGGGCCGGGAGATCACCCTTGAAGGGGTGGGCCTCCCGGCCCGTTCGCGTGCGTCGACACCTGTTTCGGAGGTGCGTCGGTGAGTAGGGATATGAACAGCCCCTTCCGCACCAAGACGGTGGAGCAGTCCATCCGTGACACGGAGGAGCCGGAACACGCGCTCCGAAAGTCGCTCTCCGCCTGGGACCTGACGGTTTTCGGTGTGGGTGTCATCATCGGCACCGGCATCTTCGTCCTCACGGGCATCGCGGCCCGGAACAACGCCGGACCCGCCACCGCCCTCGCCTTCGTGGCGGCGGGCGTCGTCTGCGCCCTCGCGGCGCTCTGCTACGCCGAGTTCGCGTCCACCGTGCCGGTGGCCGGATCCGCGTACACGTTCTCGTACGCCTCGATCGGTGAGCTGCCCGCCTGGATCATCGGCTGGGACCTGGTGCTGGAGTTCGCGCTCGGCACCGCGGTCGTGGCGGTCGGCTGGTCCGGCTACGTGCGCCACCTGATGCACACCAACCTGGGCTGGGACCTGCCCACCGCGCTGTCCGGACCGGACGCGGGAGGAACCTTCGACCTGCTGGCCTTCCTGCTGATCCTGGCGCTGACCGCGATCCTGGTCGTCGGGACGAAGCTCTCGGCGCGGATCACCGCGATCGTCGTCGCCATCAAGGTCACCGTGGTCGTGCTGGTCATCGTCGCCGGCCTGTTCTTCATCAAGGCCGACAACTACTCGCCGTTCATCCCTCCGGCCCAGCCGCAGGAAGCGGGCGGCGGCTGGCACGCGCCACTGGTCCAGGTACTCTTCGGCTACGCGCCCACCAACTTCGGCGTCATGGGCATCTTCACCGCGGCCTCCCTCATCTTCTTCGCCTTCATCGGCTTCGACGTCGTGGCCACGGCGGCCGAGGAGACCAAGAACCCCCAGCGGGACATGCCGCGCGGCATCCTCGGCTCGCTGCTGATCTGCACCGTGCTCTACGTCGCCGTGACGCTGGTGGTCACCGGCATGCAGAAGTACACGGAGATGTCACCGACCGCGCCACTGGCCGAAGCCTTCAAATCGGTGAACCAGCCCTTCTTCTCCGGTGCCATCAGTCTCGGTGCGGCCGTCGGCCTGATCACCGTGAGCATGATCCTGCTGCTCGGCCAGACCCGCGTGTTCTTCGCGATGAGCCGTGACGGACTGCTGCCGCGCGTCTTCTCCGTCACCCACCCCAAGTACCGCACCCCCTACCGGGCGACCGTCCTGCTCGGCGTGGTCATCGCCGTCGTCGCGGGCTTCACCAGCCTGGAGAAGCTCGCGGAACTGGTGAACATCGGCACGCTCTTCGCCTTCGTGCTCGTCGCCCTCGGCGTGATCATCTTGCGCCGGACCCGCCCCGACCTGCACCGGGCCTTCCGCACCCCGTGGGTGCCGCTGATCCCGATCCTGTCGATCGCGGCCTCGCTCTGGCTGATGCTCAACCTGCCGGTCGAGACCTGGGTCCGCTTCGGCATCTGGATGGCGATCGGCATCTTCGTCTACTTCCTCTACGGACGCTCGCACAGCCGCCTCGGCAAGGTCGGCGCCGACGCGAAGTTCTAGTGGTGGAACGACGGAAGCCGGCCGTACGGGTCACCCGTACGGCCGGCTTCCGCGTGCGCCGGCCCGTCAGCCCTTGGCGGGGGAGTCCTTCGCCGAGGCGGGGACCTTCTCGTCCTTGCGCAGGGCGTCCCACAGCTGGGTGGCCTGCGGCTCGGCCACGACCACGCGGTTCGGGTCCACCTTGTCGTAGGCGACCGGCAGCATGATCGTCTCCATCGTGTCCGGGTTCACGCCCTTCATGCTCTGCGCGAAGTCGGACAGCGCGGTGAGCGAGGCGAGGTCGGAGTCGGTGGTCAGCGACTTGGTCCCGGCGTCCGCGAGCTTGTACAGCCGCGCCGGGTTGCCGAGGGCGTCCTGCTTCTTGATCTCGGACAGCATCGCCAGCATGAACTGCTGCTGCAGGCCTATGCGCCCGAGGTCGCTGCCGTCGCCGTAGCCGTAGCGGGTACGGACGAACTTGAGCGAGTCCGTGCCGTTCAGGCGGTGCGTGCCGGCGTCCAGCTTCAGGCCGCCCTTGGCACCGCTCATCGGCTTGTCCAGCGTGACGGTGACCCCGCCCAGCGCGTCCACCAGGCCCTTGAAGCCGGCGAAGTCCACCTCGACGAAGTGGTCCACGCGGACCCCGGACAGCTGCTCCACCGTGTTGACCACACAGGCCGGACCGGCGAGCGAGTAGACGGAGTTGAACATGACCCGCTTCGCGGACGGCACGGTCTTGCCGGCGCGGTCCTTGCACTCGGGCCGGGTGATGAGGGTGTCGCGGGGGATGCTCACCGCGGTCGCCTTGGCCCGGCCCTCGGGTATGTGCACCAGCATCGCGGTGTCCGAACGGGCGCCGCTGACATCGCCGTGGTCGAGACCGGCATTGGCGCCGGCCCGTGAGTCGGAGCCGAGCACCAGGATGTTCTGTGCGTTCGCGGCCACCTTCTTGGGCCGGTTGTCGCCGATCGCCTGATCCAGGTCGACGCTGTCGATGTTGCCGTTGAGGTGGCTGTACGTCCACCAGCCGGCACCGGCCGCGCCCAGGATCAGCACGGCGACCAGCAGCAGGGTGATCCGCAGAATGCGGCGTCGGCGGCGCCTGGGCCGCGCGTGCGTTTCCGTCATGGGGGTGAATCTTAGACAGATATTCGAATGGCCGAGGCCCGCCCCCCGAAGGGGGCGGGCCAGGCCGTGGAATGCCCGTCCGCGACCCGGACTAGGCCGGGACGCTCGCCAGGCCGGGAGCGAGGAACTTCTTGCCGTTCACGCGCTCCGAGACGCCTTCGCGGTCCAGGTACGGCGTGATGCCGCCCAGGTGGAAGGGCCAGCCGGCACCGGTGATGAGGCAGAGGTCGATGTCCTGGGCCTCGGCCACGACACCCTCCTCCAGCATCAGGCCGATCTCCTGCGCCACCGCGTCCAGGACGCGGTCGCGGACCTGCTCCTCCGTCAGGACGGAGTCGCCCTGCACCAGGAGGGCGGCGACCTCGGGGTCCAGCTCCGGCTTGCCGGAGTCGTAGACGTAGAAGCCGCGCTTGCCGGCCTTGACGACGGCCGCCAGGTTCGGCGAGACCGTGAAGCGCTCCGGGAAGGCGCGGTTCAGGGTCTCGGAGACGTGCAGACCGATCGCCGGGCCGACGAGCTCCAGGAGCACCAGCGGGGACATCGGCAGGCCGAGCGGCTCGATGGCCTTCTCCGCCGTGACGACCGGGGTGCCCTCGTCGATGACGTTCTGGATCTCGCCCATGAAGCGGGTCAGGATGCGGTTCACGACGAACGCCGGGGCGTCCTTGGTGAGGACCGCGGTCTTCTTCAGCTTCTTGGCGACGCCGAAGGCCGTGGCCAGCGAGGCGTCGTCGGTCTGCTCGCCGCGGACGATCTCCAGCAGCGGGAGGATCGCGACCGGGTTGAAGAAGTGGAAGCCGACCACGCGCTCCGGGTGCTGGAGCTTGGAGGCCATCTCCGACACCGACAGCGAGGAGGTGTTGGTGGCGAGGATCGCGTGCGCCGGGGCGACCGCCTCGACCTCCGCGAACACCTTCTGCTTGACGGACATCTCCTCGAACACGGCCTCGATGATGAAGTCCGCGTCCGCGAAGCCCTCGGCCTTGTCCAGGACACCGGAGACCAGCCCGGTCAGGCGGTTGGCCTTGTCCTGGTTGATGCGCCCCTTGCCGAGCAGCTTCTGGATCTCGGCGTGGACGTAGCCCACACCCTTGTCCACGCGCTCCTGGTCGATGTCGGTGAGGACCACCGGCACCTCCAGGCGGCGCAGGAAGAGCAGCGCCAGCTGCGAGGCCATCAGGCCCGCGCCGACGACGCCGACCTTGGTGACCGGACGGGCCAGGGACTTGTCCGGGGCACCGGCCGGGCGCTTGGCGCGCTTCTGGACCAGGTTGAAGGCGTAGATGCCGGAGCGCAGCTCGCCGCCCATGATGAGGTCGGCCAGGGCCGTGTCCTCGGCGTCGAAGCCCTTCTGCAGGTCGCCGTCCTTGGCCGCCTCGATGATCTCCAGCGCGCGGTAGGCGGCGGGAGCCGCCCCGTGCACCTTGGAGTCCGCGATGGCGCGGCCGCGGGCGACCGCCGCGTCCCAGCCCTCGGCGCGGTCGATCTCGGCGCGTACGACCTCGGTCTCGCCCTTCAGGACCTTCGAGGTCCAGATGAGGGACTGCTCCAGGAAGTCCGCACCCTCGAACAGCGCGTCCGCGATGCCCAGGTCGAAGACCTGCTTGCCGCGCAGCTGCTTGTTCTGGTTGAGCGAGTTCTCGATGATCACCGAGACCGCGCGGTCCGCGCCGATCAGGTTCGGCAGGATGGCGCAGCCGCCCCAGCCCGGAACCAGGCCGAGGAAGACCTCGGGCAGCGAGAAGGCCGGGATGGCCTTCGAGACGGTGCGGTAGGTGCAGTGCAGGCCGACCTCGACGCCGCCGCCCATCGCCGCGCCGTTGTAGTAGGCGAAGGTCGGGACCGCGAGCGCGGAGAGGCGCTTGAAGACGTCGTGGCCGCCCTTGCCGATGGCGAGCGCCTCGTCGTGCTTCTTCAGCAGCTCGACACCCTTGAGGTCGGCGCCGACCGCGAAGATGAACGGCTTGCCGGTGATGCCCGCGCCGACGATGGAGCCCGCGAGGGCCTCCTGCTCGACCTGGTCGATCGCCGTGTTCAGGTTGGCGAGGGACTGCGGACCGAAGGTGGTCGGCTTGGTGTGGTCGAAGCCGTTGTCCAGCGTGATGAGCGCGAAGCGCCCGGCGCCGAACGGCAGGTCCAGGTGACGGACGTGCGCGGAAGTGACGACCTCGTCCGGGAACAGCTCGGCCGCACCCTTCAGGAGCTCGGCGGTGGTGCTCACTTGGCGTCTCCCTCGGCGGTGAAGTGCGGGTTCTCCCAGATGACCGTGGCGCCCATGCCGAAGCCGACGCACATGGTGGTCAGGCCGTAGCGGACGTGCGGCTGCTCCTCGAACTGACGGGCCAGCTGCGTCATCAGGCGCACGCCCGAGGAGGCGAGCGGGTGACCGAAGGCGATGGCGCCGCCGTACTGGTTCACGCGGGCGTCGTCGTCGGCGATGCCGTAGTGCTCCAGGAAGGCCAGCACCTGCACGGCGAAGGCCTCGTTGACCTCGAACAGGCCGATGTCCTCGATGGACAGGCCGGCCTGGGCGAGGGCCTTCTCGGTGGCCGGGATCGGGCCGTAGCCCATGACCTCCGGCTCGACACCCGCGAAGGAGTACGACACGAGGCGCATCTTGACCGGGAGGTTGTTCTCCCGGGCGAAGTCCTCGGACGCGATGATCGCGGCGGTGGCACCGTCGTTGAGACCGGCGGCGTTGCCCGCGGTGACCCGGCCGTGCGTACGGAACGGGGTCTTCAGGCCGGCCAGGTTCTCCAGCGTGGTGCCCGGGCGCATCGGCTCGTCGGTGGTGACCAGGCCCCAGCCCGTCTCACCGGCCGCCTCGTTGGTGTTGCGCACCGAGATCGGGACCAGGTCCTGCTGGATCTTGCCGTCGGCGTACGCCTTGGCGGCCTTCTCCTGCGAGCGCACGGCGTACTCGTCGGCGCGGAGCTTGGTGATCGTCGGGTACCGGTCGTGCAGGTTCTCGGCGGTCATGCCCATGAACAGGGCGGACTCGTCGACCAGCTTCTCGGAGACGAAACGCGGGTTCGGGTCCACGCCCTCGCCCATGGGGTGGCGGCCCATGTGCTCGACACCGCCGGCGAGGGCGACGTCGTACGCACCGAAGGCCACACCGCCCGCGACGGCGGTCACGGCGGTCAGCGCGCCGGCGCACATGCGGTCGATGGAGTACCCCGGGACGGACTGCGGGAGGCCCGCGAGGATGCCGGCCGTACGGCCCAGCGTGAGGCCCTGGTCGCCGATCTGCGTGGTCGCGGCGATGGCGACCTCGTCGATCTTCGCGGGGTCCAGGTCCGGGTTGCGGCGCAGCAGCTCCCGGATCGCCTTCACGACGAGGTCGTCGGCGCGGGTCTCGTGGTAGATGCCCTTCGGGCCCGCCTTGCCGAACGGGGTGCGGACGCCGTCGACGAAGACGACGTCCCTGACGGTACGAGGCACGTTGGCTCTCCTCCAGGTGCGGGTGTGCACTGCTGCGCGGGGGCGGCCCATCACTGAGCGCCCGCTCACCCGGCCATGCTACTTGTCGGTAACCGACGTGCACACCCCCTCCCCGAACAGCGGCGAAGGTCACACTCCCGAACCTGTGCGCCCCTTCCGCGCGCCCGTCCGATCGGAGCGACCGCCGCTACCCGATCGGGTCGCACCGCGACCCGCCACGGCCACGTCCACGGCCTCGCCCACCGGACCGCGCCGAACCTGGGCACGCCCGGGCGACCACCTCGGGCCCGACCGACGGAACGGAGCGCCGCAATGGCGTCGACTGTCCTCACCGAGGCACCGATCGAGACCAAGGACCACTACGTCGAGCACAAGTCGACCATCCCGGCGAACGCCGGGGAGCTCGTCAAACTCTTCGTCCGGGAGCGCCGCACGCCACACGGCGGCCCCCGCAGACCCGTCCTGATGCTGCACGGCCGGAGCGCGCCGGCCGTGGCCGGCTTCGACCTGCAGCACAAGAAGTACAGCTGGGCCGAGGAGCTCGCGAAGGCGAAGTACGACGTCTACGTGATGGAGCTCCAGGGATCCGGCCTGTCCACCCGGCCGAAGATGACCGACCCGCACAATGTCCAGCCCACCGAGGCCCAGCAGAAGCTCCTCGTCCCGAACCCGAACGCCGAGATCTACACGGGCGGGCCGGAGTACGCCGCGCAGCTGAACAACTCCGCGAGCGACTGGGACGAGGTCGACACGGTCGTCAAGTTCGTCCTCAAGACCACGGGTGCCACGAAGGTCGACCTCATCGGCTGGTCCGCGGCCGCCCAGCAACTCGGGCCCTACGCCATCCAGCACCCCGACAAGGTGCGGAGCCTGTTCCTGCTGGCGCCGATCTTCCCGCCGAAGGGCAGGGCGAGCAAGGCCGGGACGGAATTCGGCGCACCCGTGCCGCTGCCGGTGTCCGGTGCGGGCTTCAACTTCCCGATGAGCGTCGGGACCAAGCCGGGGCTCGACCTCTCATGGCGCAAGGACCTGAAGTGCCCGAACCAGCGCGAGGACGACATGGTCGACGTCGTCTGGAAGGCGATGATGGAGGCCGACCCGGTCGGCTCCAACTGGGGCGGCACGGTGCCCGGTTCCCCGGAGGGGCTGAACCGTATCCGGAACTCGTACTGGTGGGGCTGGAACCGGGACACCGTGCCGCTGCGCGGCGTGCTGGGCGACAAGGTGCCGGTGTGCATCGTCTACGGCGAGCACGACTCGATCGTCAACACCTCACCGGACCTGGGCCTGCTGTACTTCTCGGTTCCCGAGCTGTACAAGGCCATCCCCGGGCCGAAGAAGCTGATGTTCCGGATCGCCTGCGCGGGGCACCAGGCGCCCTGGGAGCGCGTGGCGAAGGACCTGCACACCATGTCCGAGCACTGGCTCAAGCACGGCAAGGTCGAGGGGATGACCACGGGCAGCTTCTCCAGGGACGAGGACGGGGCCCTCACTCCCCTGGAGTGAGGACGGGGCCCTCACTCCCCTGGAGTGAGGACCCCGCGCACGCTTCGGCGGATCGGCAGGTCAGGCGGTGGCCGCCAGGGCCGTGACCAGGGCCGGGGTCACCTGTTCGATCTGCCAGGCGCGGGCGCCGTAGCCGGCCAGGGCCTGCGCCACGGTGTCCGCGTCCAGCCGCTGCGGCGGCTCCCAGCACAGCCGGCGGACCGTGTCCGGGGTGATCAGGTTCTCCTGGGGCAGGTTGAGCGCCTCCGCCAGGGCCGAGACCGCGGTACGGGCCGCCGACAGCCGGGCCGCGGCGGCCGGGTCCTTGTCCACCCAGGAGCGCGGCGGCGGCGGACCGGCCGGGGTCGCCCCCGGCTGCGGCAGCTCGTTCTCGGGCAGTGCCTTCGCCCGGTCCACGGCGGCCATCCACTGGTCCAGCTGACGCCGGCCCATCCGCTGCCCGTAGCCGGGCAGCGCGGACAGGGTCTGCACGTTCGCGGGCAGGGCCAGGGCCGCCTCGACGATCGCGGCATCGCCCAGCACCTTGCCCGGCGACACGTCGCGCCGCTGCGCGATCCGGTCCCGGGACTCCCACAGCTCCCGAACGACCGCCATCTGACGGCGCCGGCGCACCTTGTGCATGCCGGACGTACGGCGCCAGGGGTCCTTGCGGGGCGGTGCGGGCGGGGCGGAGGCGATGGCGTCGAACTCCTGGTGGGCCCAGTCCAGCTTGCCCTGCCGGTCCAGCTCCTTCTCCAGCGCGTCCCGCAGGTCCACCAGCAGTTCCACGTCCAGAGCGGCGTAGCGCAGCCACGGCTCGGGGAGCGGGCGGGTGGACCAGTCGACGGCGGAGTGGCCCTTCTCCAGGGCGTACCCGAGCACGCTCTCGACCATCGCGCCGAGTCCGACCCGGGGGAAGCCGGCGAGGCGGCCGGCCAGCTCCGTGTCGAAGAGGGAGGTGGGCACCATGCCTATTTCGCGCAGGCACGGCAGGTCCTGGGTGGCGGCGTGCAGGATCCACTCGGTGCCGGACAGGGCCTCGCCCAGCGAGGACAGGTCGGGGCAGCCCACCGGGTCGATCAGCGCGGACCCCGCACCCTCGCGGCGCAGCTGCACCAGGTAGGCGCGCTGGCCGTAGCGGTATCCGGAGGCCCGCTCGGCATCGACGGCGACGGGGCCGGTGCCCGCGGCGAAGGCCGCGACCACTTCGGCGAGGGCGTCCGCGTCGGCGACCACCGGCGGGATCCCCTCGCGGGGCTCCAGCAACGGAATCGGCACCCCACCGGGCGGAACAACGACGTCGTCCGGGGGGCCGCCCCCGGTGGTGGTGCGCAGGTCTGCTGCGGTCTCTTGGGCGTCGGTCACCGGTCAAGGGTATCCGTGTATACGACGCGCCCGTCGCCGGAACGTTCCGGCGACGGGCGCGGGCAGTATGCGGGGAGTTTTCCGGGGGTATCCCCGGAGGTTCCCCCGGACGGAGTCCGGGGGAGGTTATCCGGGAGCTCCGCCCGGCGCTCAGTGGATGATCCCGGTGCGCAGCGCCACGGCGACCATTCCGGCGCGGTCACCGGTGCCCAGCTTGCGGGCGATCCGGGCGAGGTGGGACTTGACGGTCAGGGCGGACAGGCCCATCGAGACGCCGATGGCCTTGTTGGACTGGCCCTCCGCGACGAGGCGCAGGACCTCGACCTCGCGGCCGGAGAGCTCTCGGTAGCCGCCCGGGTGGCTCGGGGCACCCGGGGGGCGGCGGTGCATGCGGGCGGCCGCGGCGCCGATGGGGGCGGCGCCGCGGCCGCCCGCATGCACCGCCGCCC
>NZ_JARAYQ010000224.1:0-13831 GCF_033794505.1 Streptomyces sp. MB09-01
ACCCCCGCTAGCCCCCCACCCCCCGCCGGTCCGGATCCAGGAGTACGCCGTGCCCTCGCACACCTTCACCGTCAACGGGCAGAGCGTCACCGTGGACGCGCCCGACGATCTGCCCCTGCTGTGGGTGCTCCGCGACATGCTGGGCGTCCGCGGGCCCAAGTACGGCTGCGGGGTGGACGTCTGCAAGGCCTGCACCAGCCACCTCGACGGCGCCGACGTCCGCCCGTGCGTGGTGCCCGTCTCCGCGTGCGCGGGCAGGGAAGTGACCACCATCGAGGGACTGGCGAACGGGGACGACCTGCACCCGGTGCAGGAGGCCTGGCTCGAACAGGACGTCGCCCAGTGCGGCTTCTGCCAGCCCGGCCAGATCATGGCCGCCGTCGCCCTGCTCAAGCGCACCAGCGAGCCCACGGACGAGGACATCGACGCCATCGCCAACATCTGCCGCTGCGGTACGTACTTCCGCATCCGCGAGGCCATCCGCAGCGCGGCCGCCAAGATGTGAGCGGCGGCGGACCCCGGACTTCCCCCGTGAATGCCGGGATCCGGCCGCTCCTGGCCAAACCTATGCGGTCCGGCGGCCGTCGGCAGGGTTCGCCGTGCACAGTGACCGCCCGAGACGGGTATCACAGCGCACAGTGAGCGGCGGATGGTTGAATGCGCCGGTGCCCCGGTCCGACGACGTCCTCAAGCTGCACCGGCTCGCCCGCTCCGGCGGCTCGGCCGCCCTGTTGGAGTGGCTCTCCGTCCGCCTCGGCGGATGGACCGGGGTGGTGGACGCCGAACAGGGCCGGGGCCCGGAGACCGCCGTGCGGGGAGCCGCCGAACTGACCGCCCGGGGCGTACGGTCGGCCGTCCTGCACGCCCCCGGCTCCGCCACGCTGCTGTTCGCGCTGGACGGCGGGCGCGCGCTGGCCGCCGTACTGGAGCAGCCGCACCACCCCGACGCCGCCACCCTGCTCGCGGACGCCGCCGTACCGCTCGCCCTCGTGCTGCGCGCCGAGGAGGCCGCCGGGCGGGAGGAGCGGGCGGCGCTCGCCGAGGCGCGGGCCCGCGAGGCGGTGCTGCACCTGCTCATGAACGGCCGGCTCTCCACCGCCCACCAGATCGCCGAGGCGCTGGGGCCCTCGCTGCCCGAGCCGATGCGGATGTACGTCGTCGAATGCCGCACCGGCGGGCGCGCCGAAGTGGCCCGGCTGTGCGAGGAGCTGACGGACGGCCGGGCCTGGATCGTGCGCTGCCCGGTCTACGTGCGCCACCTCATCGTGCTCGTCCCGTCCGGAACGGCGGTGCCGGCCGGGCAGGACCCCCTCGCGGACGCCCTGGTCGCGGTGGACCCGGACTGCACGGTCGGGTCCAGCGGGGAACTGCACCTGCGCGAGGCCCCGTCCGCCTACACCCAGGCCTTCCACGCCTTGGCCGTCGCCCGGGAGCGGGACGAGCGGCACGCCCGTTTCGGGCCCGGCCCCGAGCTGGCGCTCGCCGCCCACGAGGCCGGAGCCGGCTGGGCGCAGGCCCTGCTCGCGCCCCTGCACGCATACGAGCCCCGGCGTCCCCAGGACCCCGGCGGACAGGAACTGCGCGCCACCGCCCACGCCTGGCTGAACTTCTCCTCGCACGCCACCCGGCTGCTGAAGATCCACCGCAACACGCTCGCCGCCCGGCTCCGGCTGGTGGAGGCGCTGCTCGGGCTGGATCTCGCACGACTGGGGGACCAGGCGGCGCTCTCGCTGGCGCTGCGGCTCACCCCCGGTGCGCGGCCGGGGACCGGCCCGACCGCGGCCGCCCCGGGCCTCGACGCGGTGCTGCGCGATCCGCGCGTGACCGCCTGGGCCCGCACCCAGCTGAGCGCGCTGAGCGGACCGGACGCCCCGTCGGGCGCGCGCGACACGGTCCGCGCCTGGCTGGCGCACGACGCGCAACTCGTTCCGGCGGCAGCGGCGCTGGGCGTCTCCGTCCCGGGTGCCCGCAAGCGGCTGAGCCGCGTCGAGGTGCTGCTGGAGCGCTCCCTGCTCCAGTCCCCGAGCGCCCGGTACGACCTCTGGCTGGCTCACCGGGCGGAGGAGCTCGCAGGGTGACACAAGCCGCAAAAGGGATGATGGGCGAAAAGAATCGACGATCATGCCCCAATGAGGCGAATCCATGCGAAACGCGTGCTGGTCGGTGAACCCCTCGACACCGCGCGCCTGGGCGAGACCCTGCTGCCCAAACGGCTCGCCCTGCCGATCTTCTGCAGCGACCCCCTCTCCTCGGTGGCCTACGCCACCGAGGAGATCCTGCTGATCCTGGCCCTCGGCGGCGTCGCACTGCTCCACCTCACCTGGTACGCGGCCGCCGCCATCGTCTTCCTGCTCGTGGTGGTCGTCGCCTCCTACCGGCAGACCTGCCACGCGTACCCCGGCGGGGGCGGCGCCTACGTCGTCAGCGCGGAGAACCTCGGGCAGAGCGCGGCGCTCACCGCCGCGAGCGCCCTGCTCGTCGACTACGTGATGACCGTCGCGGTCTCCGTCGTCTCCGGCGTCTCCGCCATCACCTCCGCCATCCCCTCGCTGAACGACCACGAAGTGGCCCTGTCGGTCGCCTTCGTGGTGCTGCTCACCCTGATGAACCTGCGCGGCGTAAGGGAGTCGGGCCGCGTCTTCGCCATTCCCACCTACGGCTTCGTCCTCGTCATCTACCTGATGTTCGCCGTCGCCGCCGTGCGCCTGGGCACCGGCGACACCATCCGCGCCGAGTCCGCCCACCTGCCGATCACCGCGGAAGGCACCTACACCGGAATCGCCCTGGTGTTCCTCGCGATGCGCGCCTTCGCCTCCGGCTGCACCGCCCTCACCGGCGTCGAGGCGATCAGCAACGGCGTCCCCGCCTTCCGCAAGCCCAAGGCCAAGAACGCGGCGACCACGCTCGCCGCGATGGGCGCGCTCTCGGTCACGATGTTCACGGGCGTCACGGCCCTGGCCATGTCGTACCAGGTACACGTCGCGGCCGACCCCACCGAACTGGGCCTGCCGCCCGGCACCGCGACCTCCACCGCCCTCGCCCAGATCGGCCGCGCCACCTTCGGCAACTGGCACTTCCTCTTCTACCTGCTCCAGGCCGTCACCGCCGGCGTGCTGATCCTCGCGGCGAACACCGCCTTCAACGGCTTCCCGATGCTGGCCTCGATCCTGGCCAGGGACCGCTACGCGCCCCGCCAGCTCTCCAACCGCGGCGACCGGCTCGTCTACTCCAACGGCGTCGTCCTCCTCGCGCTCGCCGCCATCGCCCTCATCGTCGCCTTCGACGCCCAGCTGACCCGCCTCATCCAGCTGTACATCATCGGCGTCTTCGTCTCCTTCACCCTCTCCCAGGCGGGCATGGTCCGGCACTGGCGCAAGGCACTCGACTCGCCCGCCACGCCGCGCGAGGAGCGCGTCCACATCCACCGCAGGCGCGCCATCAACGCCGTCGGCGCCTCCCTGACCGCCCTGGTCCTGGTCATCGTCCTGCTCACCAAGTTCACGCACGGGGCATGGCTGGTCGTCATCGCCATGCCGCTGCTCTTCCTCGGCATGAAGGGCGTACGCCGCCACTACGACCAGGTCGCCCGCCAGGTCTCCGTGGCCCCCGACGCCAAACCGCGCAAGCCGGCCCGCCACCACGTCCTGGTCCTGGTCGCCGCCGTGCAGGCCCCGACGCTCAAGGCCATCGGCTACGCGCAGGGGCTGCGCCCCGACACCCTGACCGCGGTCACCGTCGCCGCCGACGAGGGGGAGGCGGCCCGGCTGCGGGAGGGCTGGGCGGCGCACGATCCGGGCCTGCCCCTGAAGATCCTGCACTCGCCGTACCGCGAGGTGGTGGGCCCGATCATGGCGCACGTCCAGGAACTCGCCGCGGACTCCGCCACGGACGTGCTGTCGGTGGTGATCCCGGAGTACGTCGTGGGCCACTGGTGGGAACAGCCGCTGCACAACCAGAACGCCCTGCGGCTGAAGGCGCGGCTGCTGTTCACGCCGGGCGTCGCGGTGATCGACGTGCCGTACCTGCTGGAGTCGGCGAAACCCGAGCACCAGCCCGCGCGGCAGGAGGGGTAGGCGGTTCCCCGGCGGCAAGCCGGCCCGCGGCGGCGTGCTGGGCCGCGGCGTGCTGGACCACCGCCGCGTGCGCCAGCGCCAGTTCCACCACGTGCCGCGGGTCGGTGAGGGAACGGCCGGTGAGCTGCTCCAGACGGCGCAGCCGGTTGGAGACCGTGTTGCGGTGGCAGTACAGCCGCTGCGCGGCGGACGTGGTCGAGCCCTGGCAGGCGAGCCAGGTGCCGAGGGTGGTCAGCAGGGTGCGCCGGTCCTCGACGGGCAGCGCGAGCACCGGCCCCAGCACCACCCGCCGCAGCCGGCCGGCGAGTTCGGCCTCGGCGGCGACCAGCGCCGCCGGCAGCCGCTCGTCCAGCAGCGCCGTCCGCGGACCGCCCGACTCCGGAGCCGTGCGCAGCGCCAGGGCCGCCAGCCGGTGCGCCCGGGCCAGTTCGGCCGCCTCGCCGACGACCGGGCTGACCCCGGCGCGCAGGCCGAGCGGCGCGAGCAGCTCCCGTACGGACTCCAGCGGATGGTGGCCCAACTCCACCAGGCCGATCTCCCCGTCGCCGCGGACCCGCCACAGCACGCGCGGAGCGGGGGCGTGGCCCTGTCCGGCGGCCGGGCCCGCAGTCGGGCCCGCGCCCGGGCCGGCGGACAGGCCCTCGCCGCCGGACCCCACCACGACCACCGCGAACCGGCCCCGCTCCGGCAGGCCCAGCCGCGCCGCCGCCTGCGCGGCCGTCACCCCGCCGCTGTCGGCCGCCCCGTCCAGCAGGACGTCCAGCAGGGCCGCCCGGCGCTCCCGGTCACGGTCGGCGCGCGCGGCCTCGGTGCGGCGGTACGACTCGGCGACGGCGTCCGTCATCTGGTCCAGTACGTCCCACAACGCGGTCGCGCCCGGCAGCAGCCGGGGCAGCGCCGCCCGGTCGTGCGCGGCCACGGCCTCGGTGAGGGTCTGCCAGAGCACCCGGCCGCCGCGGCGGTAGGTGCGCAGCAGGGAGGCGAGCGGCAGCCCCTGTTCGGCCCGCAGCGCGCCGGTCGCCCGGGCGTCGGCGAGCTCGACCGGCAGGCCCCGCGAGCTGCGGACCAGCCCCTCGACGGCCTGGCGCAGGTGGTGGTGGATCCGCTCGCGCAGCTCGGCCCGGCCGAGCAGGGCGGCGTAGGCGGGATCCTCCGTCAGCGTCCGGTCGGCGAGCCGGTCCGCCGCGACGGCGATCCGGCGGGACAGGTCCTCGCGTATCTCCTCGATGATCCGCTCCATGACGGGCAGCCTGACACGGGGGAGGGGACGGTGGGGAGGGCCTGGGGCGGGCGCATCCGCTACCGTGGGCGAAGCACTGCACTTGCAGTGATCACTCGATGTGCCGCACCCACCCCCAGGGACCGCCCATGCGCCAGAATCCGCAGCGCCGCGCCGCACTGCTCGACGCCGCCATCGAAGTCCTGGCGCGCGAGGGCTCGCGCGGCCTGACACTGCGCGCGGTGGACGCCGAGGCGGGTGTGCCCACCGGTACCGCCTCGAACTACTTCGCCAACCGGGCCCAGCTGCTCGTGCAGATCCTGCACCGCACCCGGGAGCGGCTGGCGCCGGAGCCGGCGGACCTGGCCGGCCCGCTGGACACCAAGGTGCTGCTGACCCGGCTCCTGGAGCGGATGCGGCGCGAGCGAAGCGTGCACATCGCGATGCTGGAACTGCGGCTGGAGGGCACCCGGCGCCCCGAACTCCAGGCGGAGCTGGCCGGCTTCCAGGGCGAGGAGCTGGAGGCGAACATCGCCTGGCACATCGAGGCGGGCCTGCCGGGGGACCGGCAGGGCGTGGTCCTGCTGTACCTCGCGATGTTGGGCCTCATCGTGGACGACCTGACCGCGCCGGCGATGCTGGAGGCCCACCCGGTGGAGGGGCTCATCGAGACGATGGTCGAGCGCCTCCTCCCGGAGCGGTCCGCCGACTGACTATCGTGCCGGTGAGGGAGCACCGGCATCGCGGGGGAGACCGTGGGGAGGGATGGCGCACATGGCCGAGGGCGGAGCCGGCGCGGCCGGCGGAATCCAGTGGCTGGCCGGCTGGGACGGATGGTTCGTCGGCCTGACCTTCGCCCGGGGCATCGGCCCCGACGAACTCGCCGCGCGGCTCGGCGCGGTACCCGGGGTCCAGCCCGGGCCGCTGGGCGCGCTGGACGCCTGGAGCATGGTCACGGAGACGGTCGACGGGGACGGCGTGGCCCGGGTCGGCCGGTGGGGCGACTGGTCCTTCGCCGTGGAACACGGGCTGCCGGCCGGCGCGGAACGGCTCGCCGAGGTGTCCCGGGGCGCCGTCGAGGCCGTCCACCTCGACCCCCAGCCCGACCACCCGCCCAAGCAGTTCGCGTACGCGCGCAGCGGCGAGCTGGTGTGCTGCTTCGGCCTCGGCGAGGAATGCTGGCGCGGCGGCCACCAGCCGGACTTCCTGCTTCCGGAGCTGATCGCGGCCAAGATACTCGCGCCGGACGGCGCGTGCGCCCGCCCCGACGAGGAACCGTTCGAGGACCGCGACCGCCACACCCTCGCCGTCCTGGAACACCGCTTCGGGCTGTCCCTGCCGCGCCGTCTGATCGAGGACACGCCGCTCCCGGCGTACGTGACCTGCACGCGCTAGCGGAACCGACCGACCGGTATCCGGTGATCTTATGCTCAGGTTTACGCGAGTCCGCTGGTTTTGCGGCCGGTGAGCGACTTTGATGGGTTCGCCAGGCCTCGCACCAAGCAGGGGGACTCACCATGGGTACCGACCACAGCCAGAAGGACAGCACACCCACCCTGATCGGTTCCGTGCAGCGCGCGCTGCGGCTCGTGGAAGCGATGCACGCCGAAGGCGGGGCGACGGCCAAGCGGCTCGCCCGGGTCACCGGGATCCCGTTGCCCACCGTTTACCACCTGCTGCGCACCCTCAGTCACGAGGGGTACGTCCAGCGCGAGGGCGGCTCGTTCCGACTCTCGGACGATCTTCCGCTCGCTTCGTGATCAAATATCGACGCGTTCCGGCCAAGCTCTCACGTGCTTCATGGCATGTTCCAGCGGAAAATGCCAGAACGCCCTTTCGTACTGTGGAAGTTGAGTAAGTTCCCTCCTGTCGCGCCGTACGACCGTGCAAACAGCACGTCCGGCCGGGAGGGGAGCCCGCGTGCCCGGGATCGACGAATGCCTGCTCGAAGCCATGGCCCTGCCTGGTGCGCGGGGGGCCGCGCTGGTCGACTGGAGCAGCGGACTGGCCCTCGGCACCGCCGGGGAGTCGCCCGTGGGCGACCACGAGACCACCGCCGCCGAGACCGCCGAGCTGGCCCGGGCGGCCGCCGAGTACGAGTCCTTCGCCTCGCCGGCGCCGGGCGATGACACGGCCGGACCGCCCGTCGAGGACCTGATCGTCACCACCCGCTCCGGCTACCACGTCCTGCGCTTCGTCGACACGAGCTTCGACAGCAGCGTCTTCCTGCACCTGTGGCTCGACCGGGCCGACGGCAACCTCGCCCTCGCCCGCCACAGACTCAAGACCCTGGCCGAAGGGCTGGTGCTCAGATGACCACCCCGGCCACGGCCACGGCCGCGAACGCGTTCACCGCCGTTTCCCCCCTGCTCACCCGGCTCGCCGCGGAGCGCGCCACCGGCGCCCTGCTCCGCGACCGCGGCACCCTCTTCCTGGAGGACGGCCGCATCGTGCACGCGGAGAGTCCGGCCACCCCCGGCCTGGACGTCCTGCTCACCACCGGCGGCGGCCTCGCCCCCGAGCGCTGGCGCGAGGCCGTGGACCGGGCCGGCGCCCGCCGCCAGGTCGCCCGCTTCCTCGTGGACAGCGGCGGTCTCGCCGACGGGGAGCTGGAGATCTGCCACATAGCCGCCATCTTCGACGCCGCGTTCTTCGCGCTGTCCCCGGGCAGCGGGCCCTCCCGGTTCCGCCGCGGGGCCACCCACTGGATCGGCTCGGTCCGCTCCGTCCCGGCCGCCGCCGTCGAACGGGAGACGCGCCGCCGACGTGAACTGCTCGACGCGGTCTGGCCGTACCCGCTGCTGGACACCGCCCCCGTGGTGCCCCGGGCGGCCTCGCCCGGCCAGACGGTCAGCGCCCGGCAGCGGATCCTGCTGCGCGAGTCCGACGGCGTGCGCACCCCGGCGGACCTCGCGTGGGTGCTGGGCCGGCCCGCCTTCCACACACTGCTCGACGTACGGCGCCTCGCGGCGGCCGGACTGGTCGAGACCCCGCACACCCCGGCTCCGCCCCCGGTCGCGGCACCCCTGCCCGACTGGATGACCCAGGCCCAATCCCCGGACGTGGCGCTGCTCCGCCGCTTACGCGACGCACTGGAGGCAAGCCTGTGAGGCTCCCGCTGCGACCGGCCCTGCGCGCCGACCGCTCCGAGCGGAGGCAGCCCGAAAGGAGAAAGCCCGACATGAGTACGGTGCCCCCCGAGGCGGAGGCCGAGATACTCGCCGAGCTCCGCAGGCTGCGGGCCCGGGTACCCCAGCTCACCGGTGCGCTCGCCGCGAGCGCCGACGGCTTCGTCCTCGCCCAGGACAGCGCGGCCGCGGAGGCCGAATCCGTCGCCGCCCTCACCGCGGCCGCCCTCGGCGTGGCCCAGCGGCTGAGCGACAGCACCGGGCAGGGCGCGTTCCGCGAGCTGCTGGTGCGGGGCGAGGACGGATACGTGGCCACCTACGCGGCGGGCATGGCGGCCGTCCTCACCCTGACCGCGGAGCCCCGCGTCAACGTCGGGCGCCTCCACCTCGAGGCCCGGCGCTCCAGCCTCCGGATAGCCGAACTGATCGACCACATCCTCGGGCGGCGCGGCTCCGGCCTTCCGCCCCTTCCCCCGCTGCCGCCCGCTCCGCCTGCCTGACCCCGTACGGCGCCACTGCCAGGCCGAACCGGAACCACGTACCGCCCCACCGAACGACAGAACAGACAAAGGAAGAGGAATCCCTCATGGCAAACGTAGAGACCACGCTCAAGGAAGCCACCACCACCATCGAAGGCGCGCTCGGCGCCGCCCTCGTCGACTACGGCAGCGGCATGGCCCTCGGGACCGTCGGCGGCGGAAAGGACCTCGACCTCACGGTCGCGGCCGCCGGCAACACGGACGTGGTCCGCGCCAAGGTCCGCACGATGGAGATGCTCGGCCTCAAGGACGAGATCGAGGACATCCTCATCACCCTCGGCAGCCAGTACCACCTGATCCGCCTGCTGAAGGGCCGGGGCACCTCGGGCTTCTTCCTCTACCTCGCCCTTGACAAGGGCCGGGCCAACCTCGCGATGGCCCGCCACCAGCTGAAGAAGATCGAGGCCGAGCTGGAGGTCTGACCCGGGACCGAGACGTCGAGGTGGCGGACGGCTTAAATCTTTGCCGTCCGCACCGGCGATCAGCCGTGGTATGCCCGATAAGGGAGGAGTTCATGATTCTGCTACCTAGTAGGATGCTGTGAGCAGCTGATCATCGATAAAGCACAAAACGCTGGAGAACCCGCCACCCATGCCCCCGCGCCTGAGCATCGTCGTCCCCGTCTACAACGTCGAGCTCTACCTCGACGAGTGCCTGGAATCCATCGCCGCTCAGACGTTCGGCGACTTCGAGGCCATCCTCGTGGACGACGGGTCCACGGACACCAGCGCCGTCATAGCCAAGGCCTTCGCGGCCCGGGACAAGCGGTTCCGTGTCGTGATGCAGGAGAACGCCGGCCTCGGCGCCGCCCGGAACGTCGGCGCCCGCCACGCCCACCCGGACAGTGAGTACCTGGCCTTCGTCGACAGCGACGACACCATGCCGGACTACGCCTACCAGCGGATGATCGACGCCCTCGACGAGACGGGCTCGGACTTCGCCGGAGGCAACGTCAAGCGCTTCCGCTCGGTCGGCATGCAGCAGTCGTGGGGCCACCGGGCGGCCTTCGCCAAGACCCAGCTGAAGACCCACATCTCCAAGTTCCCGGCACTGGTCACCGACCGCACCGCGTGGAACAAGGTCTACCGGCGCACCTTCTGGGACGAGCACGGCTTCCAGTACCCGGAGGGCATCCTCTACGAGGACGCCCCGGTCAGCATCCCCGCGCACTACTTCGCGTCCAGCGTCGACATCATCAGCGACTGCGTCTACCACTGGCGCGTCCGCGAGACGGGCGAGCGCTCCATCACCCAGCGCTCCACCGACCCGATCTCCCTGATCGACCGCGTGAAGTCCGTCCGCCTGGTCCGCGAGTCCCTCAAGGCCAAGCAGGGCGCCAAGTACGTCCGCTACCTGCGCGACTACGACTACAACGTGCTGAGCGAGGAACTCCCGCTCATCTACAAGTACGTGGCCGAGGGCGGCCCCGACTTCCGCGCCGCCTTCGTCAAGGAGGTCGGCGGCCTGGTCCGCGAGATCGGCACCGGCCCCTGGCCCGATCTGACGGTCGCCGACCGGCTCAAGGCCTACCTGGCCGGCGAAGGCCGCGTCGAGGACTTCATCGCCCTCCTGCACCACCAGCGCGACTACCACTACAGCGTGCCGGTCAAGGGCCTCGCCCGCCCGCAGGCGGACTACCCCTTCCTGCAGGGCCGTCCGCCGGTCCCCGCCAAGGTCCTCACCCTGGGCCCGCGCGAGCGCCGCGTCGTCAGCCGCCTGGAGCAGGCGGCCTGGGCCGACGGCAAGCTGCTGCTGCGCGGCTACGCCCTCCCCGGCCACCTCGGCGCGGAGAGCCGCCTCGGCTCGCGCAAGATGCTGGTCTTCCGCGAGGGCGGCAAGCGCCGCCGCTCCGTGGTCGGCACCCGTACGGTCGCCTCCCCGATGGCCACCGTGAAGTCCCCGCACCTCGCCCTGCGACACGCCGACTGGGCCGGCTTCACCGCCGTCGTCGACCCCTCGATCTTCCAGTCGGGCGGCAAGTGGCGCGACGGAATATGGACCACGTCCATCGCCGTCACCGGGGCCGGCGGTCTGCACCGCGCCCGCCTGCGCGGCGGCGAGCACGACACCGGCCAGAACCCGCCCCCGCAGTGGGTGGCCCCCGACGTCCGGATCGTCCCGGCCGTCTCCGGTTCCCTCACCATCCAGGTCGAGGTCGTCCGCGCCCGCGCCCTGGACGTCCACCCCGCCGGTGACGACGCCGTCGAGATCACCGGTGAGCTTTCCGCCGAGGTCGGCGCCGTGTCCGCGCTGCGGGCCGTCCACGTCACCACCGGCACCGTCCTCACCTTCCCGCTGGAGACCGCCGCGGCCCGCTCCGGCCGCGTCCCCTTCACCGCACGCGTCGCGCTGGCCGAGCTGGCCGCCGTACCGGACGCCGAGGTCGAGCCCGGCGAGTGGGCCCCCGAGCCTTGGAGCCTCTCCGTGATCGGCGCCGACGGCACCGAGCACCGCATGGTCCACGACGAGCGCGGCGGCTTCAACGGCCTGGTCCTGCCCCTGCCCGGCGAGGACGACGGCCGCTCGCTGTTCGCCAAGCGCGGCAACACCGGACACCTGACCCTCTCGGTGCAGCCCTCCCCGCCGCTGGTGGACGAGGTCACCGCCGAGGACGGCACCGTGACCCTGCGGGGCCGGTTCGTGGCGCCCGCCGACGAGCCGTACGAGCTCGTCCTGCACAACGCGCACGGCGTCGAGTTCAGCTACCCCGTCACCCGTGACGGGGACGCCTTCGCGACCACCTTCCAGCCCGTGCTCCCCGAGGCGTACGCCGGCCGGACCACGCTCCCCGAGGGCCGCTGGTGGCCCACGCTGCGCCCGGTCGCCCAGGCCGGAACCACCGCGGGCCTGCTCGGCGTCGACCGCGGCGCTCCCGTGCAGATGGGCCCCGGCCTGCTCTTCGCCGGCCCGCACCCCTTCAGCACGCAGGGCCGCCGGATGCGGGTCGAGACCCGCTTCCACGACCGCATGGTGCTGGTCGCCGACCCGCTGCTGAGCCCGCACGACCGCTCCAACTTCGCCCAGCGCGTCGCCCGTTTCGAGACCTACCCGGCGCAGCGCGCCCTGCCGGTCAAGGACATGGTCGTCTACGACACCTTCCAGGGGAACGGCGCCGGCGACTCGCCGCGCGCCATCCACGAGGAACTGCTGCGCCGCGGCGAGAAGCTGGAGCACATCTGGCTGGTCCGCGACGGCCGCGCCGAGGTTCCGGCGACCGCGCGCGCCGTGCAGTACGGCAGCCTGGAGTCGTGGGAGGTGCTGGCCCGCGCCCGCTACTACGTGACCAACGACAACGTGCCGCGGCTCTTCCAGCGCCGCGCCGGCCAGGTCGTCGTACAGACGTGGCACGGCACGCCGATCAAGCAGATCGGGCACGACTTCGTGCACGACTACTACACGAGCCCGGAGATCCTGGAGGGGCTGGAGCACGACAGTGCCCAGTGGTCCCTGCTGGCCTCCCCGAGCTCCTACGCCACGCCGATCCTCAAGCGCGCCCTCGGCTACGACGGCGAGGTCATCGAGGCCGGCAGCCCGCGTACGGACGCACTCGTACGGCCCGACGCCGAGCGGATCGCGGAGGTCCGGCGGCGGCTCGGCCTGCCCGAGGGCAAGAAGGTCGTCCTCTACATGCCGACGTGGCGTGAGAACTGCGAGGGCTGGTCCGGCGGCTACAAGCTCGACCTGCGGATCGACCTGGAGCAGGCCCGCCGTGAGCTGGGCGAGGACCACGTGCTGCTGGTCCGCGGCCACCACCACGTGACCGAGCAGGTCCGCGAGGGCGTGCGCGACGGCTTCGTCGTCGACGTGTCCCGCTGGCCCGACGCCGCCGACCTGCTGCTGGTCGCCGACGTGCTGATCTCGGACTACTCCTCCGCGATCTTCGACTTCGCGCACACCGACCGGCCGATCCTGCTCTTCACGTACGACCTGGCGCACTACCGCGGCACGCTGCGCGGCTTCAACTTCGACCTGGAGGAGAAGGCGCCCGGCCCGCTGCTGGCGGACTCGGCGAGCCTGATCGAGGCCGTGCGCAACGCCGACGAGGTCGGGGCGCAGTACGCCGGGGCGCGGGCGGCGTTCCGCGAGGAGTTCTGCGACCTGGACGACGGCAACGCCACCGCCCGCGTCGTCGACCGCATGCTCGCCATGGGTGCGGCGCCCGCGAAGTAGGCCGTACGAGCGAAAACCCGGCTGGACACAGACCGGCCCCGGGCCCACCGATGAATTTCGGGCCCGGGGCCGGTCTGTATGTGAGGAGCGGTACCCACCGTCCACGCACCGGCCTGGAGGCAGAGATGAGCGGCAACGGTTTCACCACGTGTCTGTGGTTCGACGGCGACGCGGAAGCGGCCGCCGAGTACTACGTGTCCGTGTTCAAGGACGGCCGGATCGGACGGATCGCGCGCTACACGGAGGCGAACCCGGGGTCGGAGGGCTCGGTGATGACCGTCGAGTTCGAGATCAACGGGCAGCGGTTCGTCGGCCTCAACGGCGGACCGCAGTTCTCCTTCACCGAGGCGATCTCCTTCATGATCAACTGCGCCGACGAGGCCGAGGCGGACTACTACTACGACACGCTGACCAAGGACGGCGGCCAGGAGTCCGCCTGCGGCTGGGTCAAGGACAGGTTCGGGGTGTCCTGGCAGGTCGTCCCGCCCGGTGCCGTCGACCTGGTCAGCGACCCGGACCCGAAGCGGGCCGCCCGGGCGATGGCCGCCATGATGAAGATGAAGAAGCTGGACGTGGCGGAGATGCGCCGCGCGGCCGACGCGGCCTAGGTGTATTGACCCGCAGGGTTGTTCACACGGCTGATCGGTGGCTTGCCGTCCAGTGCGGTGTGGCAGCGGTGGTGGTTGTAGGTGTGGAGGAAGT
>NZ_JARAYQ010000225.1:0-13800 GCF_033794505.1 Streptomyces sp. MB09-01
CAACAGGGTGCCCCCACGGGCCGACTCGCTACCACCCGCGCCGAACAACAAGCCGTGGCTGAGTCCATGAACTTGATGATGGCCCGCCCGACACTGCGTCGGCGGGCCATCATCAAGTTCATGGACTCAGCCACGGCTTGTTGTTCGGCGCGGGTGGTAGCGAGTCGGCCCGTGGGGGCACCCTGTTGTTCCCGTCAGCGGCAGACATTGCCTGCCACGCGTCGCGACCATTGCTGCCGCTAGCGCAACAGACGACTCAGGAGCAGGTCTGTACAGCGGATCCGGCCTTCGGGGCCACTCCATCGCGGGCGCTCCGTCAGCTGGTCCGCTGCCCACCCAGTGGTCCGCTGACCTGGCCGAACGTCGACGCTCGGCGCCGGAGTTGTCAGTCTTCTCGTGTAGCGTCTCCGGGAACCTTGGGGGTAGGGATCATGAGTGGTAGCGACGCAGACCTGGATATGGATCCGGTCGCAGTGCAGAACATCCAGGACGGTCTGCGTTCCGCGGTCGGGGAGTTGCGTGAGTTCGCGATGGGCACCTCGGCCGTAGCGGGTGGCGGTATGAGCCAGCTGGCGCCGACGGGTATGGAGGCCGGTCATCCGGCGGTCGCAGCGGCGTTGGAGGGGTTCTGCGAACGCTGGGATATGAGCGTGAGCAGCCTCTTCGTCATCACCAGTGGACTGGCCGAGCGCCTGGGTATTGGGGCCGGCTCGGTGTGGGAGGAAGACCAGTACCGCAGGGGCACTTTCAAGGTGCTGGTCAACGCCGGTATCGGCAACCCCTACGCGTCGGCGGACGAGGTCGAGAAGAAGTCCATGGACGCGATCCTCTCCGATCACGCGTTCAAGCAGGAGACTCCGGAGCAGGCGCGTCAGGCCAGGGAGGACTTCGACCGTACGTGGGCCGATACCAAGCGCGGCGTCCTCAACGAGGGACTTTTCGGCGGCGTGTTGGAGGACATTGCCGAAGTGCAGGGCATGGACCGCGAGACCCTCGACCGCGTCCGCAACCCGCAGGGCGCGGACCAGCAGGCTGGCGATCAGGACAGGGATCAGAGCGCGGATCAGGGGGCTGGTTCCTGATGAGCGGCGACAACTGGCTGGAGAAGGGCGCGGCCCTCACGGGCGACGCGGTCGAGTGGCTCGGCGACAAGACGGCCGACAAGCTGGAGGACGTCGGCTGGCAAGGGGGCGCCAACGCGGTCCGGAACACGGCGAACTCCGCGGCGAACCGTCTGGGCGCCGACGTCGGGGAGGTCGAGCTCGGCCAGAGCAACGATCCCAAGCAGCTGGTCCACGGCAGCGCCAGCACCCTGCGGACGACCGCCGGGCACCTGCGTGACTTCCACGCGGCCTTCACCCGCACTGGGGAGGGCCTGAAGAAGCTTGGCACGGACGGCATCAAGGGCGCCACGGCTGAGGCCTTTCGGGACTCCGTACAGGAGAAGGCGCCCCGCTGGTTCGCGGCCGCGGCCGCCTTCGAGACGGCGGCCGGCGCGGTCGGCCGCTTTGCCGACACGGTGACGTGGGCGCAGGGACAGGCTAAGGAGGCGATCGAGGAGTACAAGACCGCCGTCAAGCTGTCGGAGAACGCCCACGCCGCCTACGACACGTGGGTCAAGGACTACGAGTCGGCTGTCAAAGCTCAGCAGGATCCGCTGCCGGCCCGCCCTATGGGTTTCACCGATCCGGGTGCGGACGGCATCAAGGCTGCCCAGCAGAAGCTGGCCGAGGCGCGGCGTCAGCGCGACGATGTGGCCCGCTCGGTGGCGCAGGCGTTGGAGAAGGCCCGTGACGCGGCGCCGAAGGTGTCGGCCGCCGACGCCGCGCTGGTCGAGATCGTCCGCAAGGGCGCGGAGGTTGACCACTTCCTCGGCGGAATCGCCAAGGGTACGGCCGGCCTGGTCAACTTCGCCCGCGGGCTCACCCCCCACGACCCGTACAACATCACCCACCCGACCGTGGCCGAGATGGGCCTCAACAGCATGGGAGCCGGCTTCCTCACGGCGGCCAACGACCCTGCCGCCGCGGCCAAGGCCATGGTCGACAGCGCGATGAAGGACCCCTTCGAATTCGGCGGCACGCTCGTCCCGGAAGCCATCGGCCCCAAGGGGGGCGGCCTCCTGTCCGGCGCTGCCCGCAGAGCCGCCGCAGCCGCCCGCCTCGCCGACGACCTGACACATACGCCGAAGAAGCCGGGGGGACCATCGGCCGGCGACGAGCTGCGCCACGACCCGCACGACAGGTCACGCGAATCCGACTGCAAGACCTGTCGGGAGGACCCGGTCGACGTCGCGACGGGCCGGATGACACTCCCCCAGACCGACCTGGTCCTCCCAGGCTCCCTGACACTGGTGTTCAGCCGGACGTTCGAGTCGTCGTACCGTCTGGGCCGCTGGTTCGGCCCCACCTGGGCCTGCACCGTCGACCAGAGGCTGGAGTTCGACGACGAGGGCGTGGTCCTGGTCAGCGAGGACGGCAGTCTTCTCGGCTACCCCCACCCCTCGCCCGACGCCCCCGTCTTCCCTCACTTGGGTCGGCGCTGGCCGCTGGAACAGCAAGGCGACGGCGGCTACACGGTCACCGACCCTCACACGGGCCAGGTCCGCCACTTCACCGAGCAGGGCCTGCTCCTGCAGATCGACGACCGCAACGGTGCCTGGATCAGCTTTTCGTACGACGAGCAGGGCGCACCGCTGTCGATCACTCACAGCGGCGGCTACCAGGTCCGCCTGTCGACCTCAGATGGCCGAATAACCGGCCTTGCCCTGGCCGACGGCACGCAGATCCTCCGCTACGGCTACACCCGCGGACACCTCACCGAGGTCACCAACTCCTCGGGCCGCCCGCTCCGCTTCGGCTACGACGAACTGGGCCGGATCACCTCCTGGACCGACACCAACGACCGCCACTTCGACTACGTCTACGACGACCAGCACCGCTGCACCGCCCAGTCCGGCACCAACGGCCACCTCAACGTCCGCTTCACCTACGAGCCCGGCCGCACCACCCTCACCGACTCCCTCGGCCACACCACGCAGTTCCTGGTCAACGACCGCGCCCAGATCACCGCAGAGATCGACCCCACCGGCGCGACGACCCGTTTCGAGCACGACCGCCGCAACCGGCTCCTCGCGCGCACCGACCCGCTGGGCCAGACCACCCGCTTCACATACGACGAGGCGGGCCGCCTGACCGACGTGACCCGCCCAGACGGCCGCGCTTCACGGGCGGAGTACAGAGCACTCGGCCTGCCTGTGAAGCTGATCGCCCCGGACGGCAGGGTAACCCGCCAGACCTACGACGACCACGGCAACCGCACCTCGGTCACCGACCCGTCCGGCGCCACAACCCACTTCGGGTACGACAGCCGCGGCCACCTCGCGTCCGTGACCGATGCCCTGGGACACACCAGGCACGTGAACTCCGACGGCGCAGGCCGGATCGCCTCAGCGACGGACCCCCTGGGCGGGACGACCACGTACGAACGCGATGCCTTCGGCCGCCCGATCGCCATCACGGATCCGCTGGGCCACACCGTGCACCTCACGTGGAGCGTCGAAGGCCGTCTGCTGCGCCGCGTGAACGCCGACGGCAGCGAGGAGTCCTGGACGTACGACGGCGAGGGCAACTGCCTGACCCACACGGACGCGGTGGGCGCCGTCACGGTCTCCGAGTACGGCGACTTCGACCTCCTCACCGCCCGCACCGACCCGGACGGCGCTCGCTACACCTTCGACCACGACACGCAGCTCCGGCTCACCAGGGTCACCAACCCCCAAGGCCTGACGTGGAGCTACGCCTACGATGCGGTCGGCCGTCTGACCTCGGAGACGGACTTCGACGGCCGCACTCTCACGTACGGTTATGACGCGTCGGGGCTCCTGACCTCCCGCGCCAACGCCCTCGGCGAAACGACCACCTATGAGCACAACAAGCTCGGCCAGACAATCCGAAAGGACGCGGCCGGCCTGGTCACGACGTTCGAGTACGACGTCTTCGATACCCTCGCGACGGCGTCCTCGCCGGAGGCAACGGTCACCTGGCTCCGCGACGCCACGGGTCGGCTCCTCTCGGAGACGGTGAACAGCCGCACCCTCACCTACGGCTACGACACCCTGGGCCGTCGCACCAGCCGTACGACGCCCGGCGGCGCCGAGTCCCACTGGACGTACGATGCGGCAGGCCAGCGCACCTCCCTCACCACGGCCGGCCGCACCCTGACGTTCGAGCGGGACGCGGCTGGCCAGGAGCTGAATAGGGCCGTCGGCCCGTCGCTCACCATCACCCACGCGCACGACGTGATGGGACGCCGCACCGCCCAGTCCGTCATCGGCCAGGACGACCGCACCCTCCAGCGCCGCAGCTACAGCTACCGAGCCGACGGCTACCTGACCGGTATCGACGACCTCGTCACCGGCCCGCGCACCTTCACCCTGGACACAGCCGCTCGCGTCACTGCCGTGGAAGCGGCGTCCTGGTCCGAGCGGTACGCCTACGACGCGGTCGGCAACCAAACCAGAGCCTCCTGGCCGAACACGCACGCCGGCGCAGAGTCCCACGGTCGGCGCACCTACACGGGAACCCGCATCACCCGGGCGGGCTCGATCCGCTATGAACACGATGCACTGGGCCGCGTCACTCTCCGCCAGAAGACCCACCTCTCTCGCGAGCCGGACACCTGGCGCTACGAATGGAACGCAGAGGACCAGCTGGTCAGGGTCACCACCCCGGACGGCACCCGTTGGCGCTACCAGTACGACGCCTTGGGCCGCCGTACGACCAAACAGCGTCTGTCGGAGACCGATGAAGTAGCGGAAGAAACCATCTTTACCTGGGATGGAACGACTCTCTGCGAGGAGACCAGTGGCCTGGTCACCCTGACCTGGACCCACCAGGGCCTCCATCCCGTTACCCAGACCGAGCGCATGGCCCAGGACGACGTCGACGACCGCTTCTTCGCGATCGTCACCGACCTGGTCGGCACCCCCACGCACCTCCTTGCGGAGGACGGCACCACGGCGTGGCACACCCGCAGCACCCTGTGGGGCACCACAACCTGGAACCGTGGGGCAACGGCCTACACCCCGCTCCGCTTCCCGGGCCAGTACTTTGACCCGGAATCCGGGCTTCACCACAACTACTTCCGCACCTACGACCCCGAAACGGCCCGCTACCTCACTCCCGACCCATTGGGACTCGGCCCCGCGCCCAACCCTGCCACGTACGTCCATAATCCTCACTCCTGGACCGACCCGCTGGGGCTTGCCCCGTGCCCAAAAGGCGCGTGGGAGGAAAAGGCCGACTTCTCCAGCCAGAAGGTTATGAGCAGGAAGTTCCACGCCCACGCGGTGGACTTCCTCGACAACCCAGGGAACCTGAACAAGGCCAACCTGCAGCGGTTCGAAGAGGCCTTGCGTGAGCACATGACAGCGGACGAAACGAAGATCTACCGCTTCAACTACAGAGGTCAGGGGCCGGCGGCCGGGTTCATCGATCCGGCATCCCAGAAAATGGTCATGCTGCATGCCGATGGTAAGTTCTGGTCGGCCTGGAAACTAAACGACAAACAGTTCCAGGGAATCATCGACAAAGGGTTTCTGTGGTGACCGATTCAGGGTACGACGACGCATCGGACTTGAGGGCTGTGCTCGGCTCGGACGGCGCTTTCGCCCAGTCCTGGCTGCGGGACAAATCGGTGACCCCGGTTCCTGCAGGTGCACGGCTCGATCCGGCACTGGCCCGTCGGATCGCGGCCGGATGCCGCGCGGTCGGGGCACCGTACGTCCTTGCCACGAACCTCGCAGACGACCCCGGGGCGATCGCCGGTACGACGTCCCGACTGTCCACCCACGGGGAGGGCATGGATATCCACCCGCCGTTCATGCTGCGCACTCCCGACCTGCAAGGAGCCGTCCTCTTTCCCGAATCGGGCTACGCATTGATCGCGGGAAACGCCGCGTTCGTGGCGGCGGCCGTCGGGGAGGGGGTCGACACGGCACGCGCGCGCTTCGGCCGTTATGCGCGTGCCCTCTTGGGCCGTCACCCCGCTCTGTCGGCCGTGGCAGCCGCGTACGGGCCTGAGCACCGGGCGTGGTCCCACCTCGACGACATTGACCCGGCGAGTGCGGCGGCGCGGCAAGTGGCGCTGCTGGAGGCGTTCACCGACGGGAGCTGCGGGGCACCGGACTTCGCACACGGCTGGTGGGAAGCCCGCCGCGCTTCCCAGGCGAACGGCGAACGGATCCAAGGGGCACTCGGCGCTCTCTTCGACGAGGTGTTCATGATCCTCGAGGACTACGCGATCGATCCCGAATTTGCCGAACCCGGGGATCTCGACGATGCCGGACTCGAGGCCGCCCTGCGCGCGGCCTGGGACGCCTTCCGACACCTGGAAATTGGCCGAAACAGGAAGTAAAGCATGCTTGGGCCACGCATGAGCTAGGACATGGGGGAGTACCCGCCTGGCGGGCCTGGACGAGGAATGAGACCGGCGCGTCCTGCGCTCACGGGCAGGACCGTCGCCTTGAGGCGTTAGGGGTGCCGCCTGGCAGCCAGCTCCAGCTGGTCGTTGGTTGCCCCGCGTCGTCGCCGGTAAAAGGGCTGCTGGCTGGCGGGGCATTGCGGAAGATGTCACCCAGGGTTGCCGCCGGAATGGTCATGGATCCAGGCCAGGCCGCCGAGGTCAAGGCAGCCCCTGGCCCGGGTCACCGCAACGTAGGCCAGGCGCGCCTCTGCATCGTCGATGGGGCCGGCTACGGGGCGGCCTTGGGCGTCGGGTTCCTCGGCGTCCTTGGGTGGCCTGAAGTCGTTGCCGATCTGGACCGTTGGCCATTCTCGGCCCTTGGCCTTGTGGGCGGTGGACACGGTCACCTCCGCGTGTTGTTCGTCGACGAGTTGGCTGACTGCGGCCAGGAGGGCTTCGGGGGTGTGGGTGTCGATCAGATCGACGAAGGGCTGGAGGTCGGCGCCGGCCGGGTCGTAGGCGGCGTAGTCCTGGAGTTCGCCCCAGGAGGAGAAGAGAAGAAGTTCAGGGTGGCTGGTGGGGCGGCCGTTCTTGAGGTCCCGGGCGGCGAGCGGGAGGCTGCGTAGGCTTTCCCCTCCTCCGGTGAGGGCGACGCGGCGGCCGGCATGGAGGTGGGTGAGGACCTGGGTCATGGCGCCGATGTTGGTGCGGCACAGGACAGCGTCGGGGGTCTCGATTGTGTCGAGCCGGGTGGGGATTGTTTCCGTGCCCTGGAGGCGGATGGGTGCGCCGGCGAGGGCGAGCCATCGGTTGGCTTCGCGGGCGAGGTGCGGGCCGAAGCGGAAGGACTGCGTCAGGGCCAAGGGGGTGCCGTCGAAGCGGGTCATGACGTCGGTGGCGCCGCGCCAGCCGTAGATGGCCCGGGCGGAGTCTCCGACCATGACGAGCTGGGCGTGTCCGCGCTGGGCGGTGAAGACCTGCTCGACGACGGGGTTGGTGTCCTGAGCTTCATCCAGGAGGAGGAAGTCGGCGTCGATCTTCGGCTCGGACAGGGCCCACATCTTCAGGTAGTGGTCGTGTTCGAAGCGGACGACGCCCTGTTCTGGGCGCTGCAGGCCCTTCCAGTCCTTGTGGGCGAACGGGAGTACGGTACGAATATCGCCATCCTCCTGGGGCTGGAGTTCGATGCGGAGCTGGCCCGCCAGCGGGCGATCGCCGGCGGACACCCCGAGGACGAGGAGCCCTATGTCCGGCCGCGTGACACGCGGAAGTGGAGTGACGAAGACCGCCGCCGGATGGAGTGATCACGGTCTGAACGGCCTTGGTGGGGGTAGCTGCTGACCATGAGGCTTCTTGCGTCCCTGCGGGCGGGCGAGAACGGGCTGACCAAGCGCATGGCGTCCTGGGACTCCCCTTGGGCGCGTGGCCTGCTGCCGCCGGTGGAGGATGCGGCCGAGCACACGAAGCTGTGGTGGGCGGCCGCCGCTCTCATGGCGGCCGGGGGCGGCTGGAGGGGCCGCAGGGCCGCGGTGGCGGGCGTTGCGGGGATGGCGGTGGCGCAGGTGCTCTCCAACGGGGTTGCGAAGCAGCTCGTCGATCGCCGCCGGCCCCCGAAGGAATGGTTCCCGCACGAGGATGTCGAGGAGCGGCCGGACAGCTCCTCCTTCCCCTCCGGGCACACCGCCGCGGCCGTCGCGTTCACTGCCGCCGTCGCTCCGAGCTGGCCGTGGGCGGGCGCGGCCTGCGCCGTGCCCACGGTTTTGGTGGCGATCGAGCGGGTCCACAGCGGCGCGCACTACCCCTCCGACGTCGCCGCTGGAGCCGCCATCGGGCTGGCGGCGGCCTCTGTGGTGCGGGCCGCGCCCCGGCTGCTCCTGCGCCACCTCGGGTGAAGCGCCGGCCTGTGGCGCGGGTGCCCGGCCGGCTACCGGGTAGGCGCGCCCCTGACAGCAGGTGCACCACCGGGACCAAAACGGGACAACTGAGCGGCGCGGCGCCGCCCCCGCCATGCGAATGGCGACCATCGTGCAGCCATCGGGGGTTATCTGTTGCGAGCAGCACGAGGAAGGCGAGGTGAAGACGCGTGAGCGGCGGTGATCGGCACGCCCACGACTCCGAGGACTCGGTGGGCGCGCTGGTGACCCGCGCATCCCAGCAGCTGTCGGAGCTGGTGCGGGAAGAGATGCAGCTGGCCCGGGCGGAAATGACCGAGAAGGGCAAGCAGTTCGGGGTCGGCGGCGGCCTCTTCGGCGGGGCCGGCCTGGTCGGTTCCTGGCCGCGCAAGCCCTGACAGGCGCCGTCATCGCCGCCGTGGCGCTGCTGCTCCCGGTATGGGCTGCGGCCCTCATCGTCGCCGCCGTGCTGGCAGCGGTCACCGCCGTCATGGCGATGGCCGGGAAGAAGCAGATCGCGAAGGCCGGCCCGCCCGCGCCGGAGCAGACCATCGACAGCATCAAGGCCGACGTGGCCGAGATCAAGGAGAAGACCCAGCGATGACCAGCCCATCCCCCGGCGAAGAGTCCGCGCCCACACCTGAGGAGCTGCGCGAGCAGGTCGAGCACACCCGCGAGGAACTCGGTCAGACCGTCGAAGCGCTGGCCGCCAAGGCCGACGTGAAGGCCAGGGCGCACGAGCAGGCCGCCGCCGTGAAGGAGCAAGCGGCCGAGAAGGCCGCGCAGATCACCGGCCAGATCCGCGACAAGGCGGAGCAGGCCACGCAGCTGCTGAAGGACAAGACTCCCGACCCGGTCCTCGACAAAGCCGCCCACGCCACAGCGCAGCTCCGCGAAACTGCGTCCCGTGCCGGACACCTCGCCGCGGACAAGACCCCGGACCCCGTACGGGAGAAGACCGGCCAGCTGGCGGCCACGGCACGCGCGAAGCGCACCCCGCTGCTCGCCGCCGCCGCCTTCCTGGTCGTATTCCTGCTCGTCCGGCGCAGCCGGAGGCGTCGATGAAGGCATCCAAGATCGCATACAAGCCGGTCGGTCTGGCCCTGGGCGCCGTCAGCGGAATGCTCGCTGGCATGGCCTTCAAGCAGGCGTGGAAGATGATCGGGCACGAGGAGGACGCGCCCGACGCAACCGACGAAGACCGTAGCTGGCAGGAGATCCTCTTCGCCGCAGCCCTCCAAGGCGCGATCTTCGCCCTCGTCAAGGCCGCCGTCGACCGGGCAGGCGCAACCGCCACCAGACGACTGACGGGCACCTGGCCCGGCTGACCCAGCCGCGTGGGCGCCCGCCGCAAAGACCAGCGCCCCCGCGCCTCCTTGTAGCCCGTCCGAGTTCGTGGGAGGAAACCGTGGCTGCGCATCCAGCCCTGCACGCCCTCTCCGCTGCCGTCATCACCACCGCGATCCTGGCGGCCCGATGGTGGGCGACCCGCTCGGCGCGCGACACCCGGCACGGCGTCAGCCGGCCACCCTGGCGCCGTGCAGCACCGACAGCCCCCAGCGCCGAGACCGCGCACGAGCGCGGGGCCGAGTTACATGCCGAGCTCCTCGACCCGGCGCTGCGCGACACCGACGCCCACCTCGACCGGTACTGGAGCAAGCTCGCCTCCCTCTACCCGAACCGTGAAGGCGAGCGCCGCTAGCGCAGATCAAGGCATGGCCGTTGTCGTTCAGGTCATGCCCCGCCGCATGGGCCGGCCCGTTCCGCCTCTACAGCGGTCCGGACCCCTTCAACCTCCGGGAGAGGCTTGGGAGGATGACCGGCACGTCGATCTCTGACGCCGTCGAGCGCGAGTGGCTCAGCTTGGGCCGCGAAGTGCCCCGGCCCCGGTGTCCTTCTCCCCGCGGCACCCGGTGAGCCCTCGCGACCTGTTCCTGCGGGCCTGGAGCGCGCACGGTCCGGTTTCGTTTACCGCGGCGCGTACAGTCGCTCGCGCAGGTGCAGCAGAGCGGCGGTGTCCGCGACGGCGGCGAGGTCGGCCAACAGGGTGCGGATGCGGGCGTCGTCGCCCTCGCTGACCGCCAGCACAATGTGCTCGATGATGTCGCCAGCCCGTGGATCGATGCCTTGCGGCTGCGGCGTGGTCGCGCCGGCCGGGCTGGCCTTGGGCTTCATTCCTCTTCTCCCGCCAGGATGCGGTCGGCTGCGTAGTGGGGGCAGGCGAGGCGGTGCCAGGTCACCGTGAGGCGGTCCCCGGTAGCGGCGATCGTGCGGGGCCGGTCGGCGGCCGGTTCGGCTGCGCAGAATGGGCACAGGAGGGTCTGCGTTCTCAGCTCGGAGGGATGGTCGTCGGCGTCCGGTTCGGGGCGGCGGCCGAAGGGTCCGTCCTGGCCGGGAAGCGCACCGAGGGCGGGCGCGCCTTTGGTGCGGTGAGGGCCGTGGATCATGAGCTGATGTTGCCCGTCATCTGGCCGGGGATGCCTGCGCCGGGCCGCAGGGCGGCGTAGTCGTCGCCCTGCTGGATGGCTTCGGGATAGGCGGCCCGCTTCTCGTGTTCGGCGAGTGCCCGGTAGATGCTGGCGACGCTGGGGCTGTGTCCTTGCGCTTGCCGGTGGGGATGATCAGGTCGGGCTGGATCTGCTCGACGGACTCGCCAGCGGCACGGCGGCGGAGCACGGTGTGGAGCATGTCGTCGGTGATGACCGTGGGGCGGCCGCCGTGCTTGCCCTTGGGGACGGCCGTGTCGAGCCCGTCAGGGTGGACTCGCGGATGTTCTCCCGCTCGGTCTCCGCCATGGCCGCGAAGAACGCGAACAGCAGCCGACCGGGCCGGACGGGTCGTACATCCCCGGCAGCGGTCCGGCGAGCATCTCCAGGACCAGGCCGTGGGCGGTGAGTGGTCGGCGAGCGCGGTGAGTTCGGCGGCGTCGCGGCCGAGCCGCTTCATCGTAGACGGTGAGGATCACCCGGCAGTGCGGGGCGTGGGCCTTGATCTCGCGGGCCGCGGCGAGCGCAGCCTCGAACTGGGGCCGTACCCGCACCTGGGTCCTGATCTTCTCGCTGAAGACCTTCTCCCTGGGGATGCCATGCTTGGCGAGCGCGTCAAGCTGGGAGGCGAGTTCCTGCCCGAGGGTCGAGCATCTCGCGCAACCGATGCCCCGCCCGCCGGAAGGGGACGCGTACGCGCGACTGCTGAAGCAGCGTGCCGAGCTCTACCCCGCACCCGAGGAGCCGGCCGCCCCGGTGCCCGCCACGTTCACCGGCGCGCCCGCCCCGGCCGAAGCGCCGACTCTGGCCACAGGCCCGGCCCCCGAGTTGCGGCCATGACTGCAACCGAGAACACCCCCGAGACCCCCGCTCCCATCGCTGCTGCTCCGGCCGCCGCGACCAGCCCGGCGAGCACCACCAGGACGTCGTCCACGTCGCGCCGCCCGGCGGCGAAGAAGGCCGCCCCGGCGAACACCCCGGCGGGCGGCACCGACCCGCGGTTCGAGAACGGCCCGCTGGCGGTCCTGGACGTAGAGGACGGGAAGGGCTGGCGTACTGCACCGGCGGCCTGGTCCTGGATGTGCCCGCCAAGTCCCTGCCGTTCCTGGTGGGCTGGACCCTCAAGGAGGCCAAGCTCGGGCAGCCGAAGCTCGTCGGGCCCGGCAAGGATGCCGACCCGCTGATCGTCCTCACCGAGGCCGCGCTGGAGCGCTACGGCCTTCCGGCCACCCTCACGCAGGAGGAGCGGGTCGCCGGGCGATCCCCGAGGGCCACAAGGACGGCCGTCTTCCTGTTCCACGCCACTGCCTGCGTAGAAAGAGACGCTTCCTCGGCTTCACGATGACCGCAGATCGATCGGGTTCGATGGGAACGCTTCAGGATTCCCGAGGTTACGTCACGGACGTGCAGAACACTCCGAGGAGGAAGAAGCCCTTGGCCACACGGGCAATGCCTTAGCCGGGCTCAGAGGAACTCACGGGACGTCGCACACTAGTCCCCGCTCCGCAGGTTGATGTTCAACGGCTCGGCCGGATCGTAGACGAGCGCAACGGGCCGCCCCTGCCGCCAGAACTCGCAGAGCTCCCTCGCCTGTGCCCGCTCGGCCGCCCGGTCGCCAGGCAACGGCAACCGCAACGCCCGCAACAGGTCGAACCGGTGCAGATCGAACGCCACCGTGAGGGCCTCCCCGTACGCCTCGGCGCTCTCCACCGCCGCCTGGTAAGCGGCCACGGCCACGACGAGCGGTATACCCGCCAGCAGCAGCCACCACCCCGACGCTGCCAGCAGCCCGAACGCCATGACCGCCGTGACCGCCCCTACCGCCGCCAGCCGCACCGACGTGTCCAGAGTGTCCCGCCGTTCGTCGACGAGTTTCCGCGTCTCAGCCCCCAACACTGGATAGAGCCGAGGCCACGCGACGACCGCGTCCCACCCGTACGCCCGCCCCGCCACCTGCTCCGCCGCCGCCAGTCGGTTCCCCAACCGCGTCGCCCGCAGATGAGTCCCCGCCGCCGGATACCGCCTCCGCCGCACCTCCTGCAGCTCCCCGGCCCTCTGCACCTCCCCGGCAGACGGCGCCCCCGCCCGCAACCTCGCGGCCTCCGCCTCAACTTCCCCGGCCAGCCGCCCCACCTCATCCGACGCCGTCCCGCCCCGCAGCCTGGCCGCCTCGGCCTCGAGTTCTCCGGCGTGGCACAGCTCGTCCTCGGTGGGAGGGCCGTTCAGGAGGAGGTCGGCGGCCTTTTGAAGAGCCTTCGCTTGCAGGGCCGCGCGGCGCCGCAGGTGGGCGGCGCCGGGTGTCCAGGCGGGCCAGAAGCCTTCGAGCAGCCTCGTGAGGCGGAGCTGGAAGGGGGCGGTGAGCAGCGCCACCAGCAGCAGGGTGACCGCCAGGAGGACAGTCTCCCCGGCCTTCAGGCCCTCGACGGTCTCCCAGGCGTCCGCGAAACGAAGGCGGCCGGGCGCGCCCGCCCATACGAGCACCAGCAGGAACACGCCCGCCGCGTACATCGGGACGACGCTGACGAGCAGGAACCGCATCCCGAACATCCCGAAAGGTCCGCCGTCCTTCATGCGGGCCCCCTCATCACCCCGTGCAGCGGACAGGCGGGCGGATCGTCCTCGTCCACGTGCACCGTCACCACCCGGTTCGGGCAGGACCCGCACGCGAACTCCAGCATCGTGTAGAGCGGGCTCCCCGCCAGCCGCGCCGCGTCGCCGTCACCGGGCCCGCGCGGCACCCGTGCCAGGAGCTGCTCCAGGTTCCCCCGCGTACATACCCCGACCACGCCCTCGCCGACCCGCACCGCCACCCGCTCGACTCCCGCCTCCTCGAACACCAGCCGCAGCAGCTCGGCGACCTCCCCGACGGTCGTCCCATTCGCCACCTGCAGCACTACCGGCGCCCCGCCGTCCGGCTCGTCGACTAGCAACCGCATGTACGGCCCCATCACCCCACC